>JAFQZS010000046.1 GCA_017405765.1 Clostridia bacterium | reverse complement strand
GCAGAGTTTGCGTCCGTCCACGCTATAAGTACCTTATTGCCCATCCACTCAAGCTCGGGCATAACGTCCATCGTGCCGTCGTCGGCCACAAGCTCGGGATAAGACCACGAGCTGCCGTCAAATACGGAATAATAAAGCATCTGCGTTCCGCCGCTGTTTCCTATGAATACCATAAACTGTCTTTCGTCGTCGAGTGAAAGAAGCTGCGGACTCGAACGCTCCGCAGAGCCCGAAAGCAGCGTCTGCTCGTTTTCGCCCGAACCTCCGAAGGAGTATTTGGGCTTTCCGAACGCGCTCATATCAGCCGAGCCGGGGCTGTACGTTCTGGCCGTGACCAGTTCATTTTCGTCGGCCAATACTACGACGGCTTCTTGAAGGCTTGCCGATGCGCTCATGGATTTTGAGGGTACTTTCGTTTTCGCCAGTCCGTTTATGAAGCTGAAAGTCGCGTTGTCTTCAAGCGAGCCCCAACCCTGCGTATACTCGGCTATCGTAAGGTCAAGCGATGCGACTACCACATCGAAGTGCAATCCTCCTCCGACATTTAGGAGCGCGCCGACCGCTCTGCCCTTGCCGTCTACCGGGAAGTCGCACTGCAGGTTCACCGCTATATATCCGCCTGCGCTGGCTACGCCGCACATGCCGACGCCTACGGTGACCTTGCCGGACAGATTAAGAAGAATATCCGCCTTTGTCTCAGGCAGCCATTCGGACAGGTTGCCCGTATAGTTTGAAAAATCGTTTGCCGTGTAGGCCGCTTCTCCCTCGGGGAACGGATAGTCGACTACTGCGTCAATCTGTACTTTGCCGTTTACGTTAAGGAACACCGGCACACCCATAAGCGCCGTGTACCACGTCTTGCTGCACTCGAACGTGCCTCCTATGACCGCCGTACCCGAAAGCAGTATGTACTCGTCCTGCTCCTTGTCATAAACAAAGTTGAACGAAAGCAGTATCACGACGTCCGCCGTCCATTTGAACGGCACTCCGCCCATCGCGTCCTTCGCATCTGACATCTGGCCTCGCATATCGCGCAGTCTGCTGCGCCAGCTTGACAGGCCGCTTTGATCCCTGTAGGGGTTTAAAATCTCCAAAGGATCCTCCATATCTTCAAATATGCCCTCGGCGCCTGCCAGTCTGTCGGGGTCGTCCCTGCCAGTCGCTTCCTTCGCTTGGCTGTTGAGCTTTTGCAGCGCTTCAAGTTTTTCCTTCGTCGGTTTCTTTCCCTTATAATCGATAAGAGCGTCGGCGTTTACGTATATAGTATAACCGGTAGGCGTGCCGTCCTCGGCATCGTCCCACCTTATCGTATTGAAATTGAGAAGTCCCGACTTCATATGCGCCGTGGATGCTCCGACCACCGGAATGTCGACCTTCATGCCGTTTGCCTCGATGGTTTTCGGCGCCACGAGGTCGTTTGCCGTGTAGAACATAAATCCCGTGTCAACGTCGGGGTACGATACGGTGGGAACGCTCGGGTCATCGCCCACGTATTCAAGTCTTACACAAATGCGGTCGCCTGAATGAAGCACATCCGTCATTTTATCCGTCGTGCATTCAAATACCGCAAGCTCCTCGTCCGTCTTGCTTATCTCTGCGCGGTATTCCGTTTTTACGCCGTCCATCGTATATATGGTGAATACGGCTCTGTCAAGAGGACATCCGTTGAGATTTACGACGGCCGACAGCTTCAGCTTGTCGTCGACGATGCGCACCTGGTTCTCGCGGGTGTCGAAATTCTTTTTGAACTCATCCATCGTGTATTCGCAGGTGACCATCTCGTCCATGACGTAAGGCGCGCCGTAGGGATAACGTATCTGTAGACTGCCCGCGTCCGTTTTTGCGCTTTGCCCGAGTGTTACGGACATTATCTGACCGTTCGTAACGCCGTTCGTAACGACTACGGGAATAACGTCGCCGCTTCGTCCCATGACGTGGCTCAGCTCGAACGCGCCGTTCTCGTCCGAAAGCGCAACTGCGCTCTCGGGACGCACACCGCCCGTCCCGGCCGCCGTCTGCGTATTCGTGCCTGCGGTAACGGTATATCCCACTACCGGCAGCGGTATGTTCTCCATACCGTTATTGCGTATCGGCGCAAAGTTCGATATGAGCTTTCCCGAAACGGTAAAGTCGGTAAGCTCGCTCTTATTGACCCTCACGCAGTCAACTCTTATGATATTATCCGCGACGCCGCCCGCTCCGACGTGATAATATGAATTCGTGCAGAATGTATCGTTCCCCATACTTATTACGGGGAGATAAATGGAGCTGTCGTCTTCCTCGCAGATGAAATTTATCGGATAGATCCTGCCCTTTACAGGCTCGAGCTGAGCTATTACGGTCCTCTCCTCGGGGTTCGCGATCAAAATGTTTTGTCCTGCAAACTCCTTTAATACGTCGCTCTGCGCCTTTTCAGACTCGGAAAACAGACCGCTCACGCTCAAATGCTTTGCAGCCTCGTCAGTAAAGACGATCTCTATCTTATTTCGTATCGGAGAGATGACCGGACGTATCTTGTAGCTGCGGTTCGACTCCAAAAACAAGTACGGCGTACTCGTTATGGTGTCGTAGCTTATACCGCCGTCCGTGGAGACCTCGTAACCTATAACGCGGTTTGTTTCGGGATCGGCCGCAGCTGCGGTCAGGTTCAGAGTATCTCCCGCGTGACATTTGAATGTGCCCGTTCTGCCGGAAGCAATGTTCAGAAAGCTGCCCGTACCGAAGCCCAGCGTCGGCGCAAGCACCTCTACCGTTACGTCGTTGTACTCCACAACAGGCCGGATAGAGAGCTTCTGATAATATCCGTAACCGCTCTTTACGATATCGCTCTGGACGTCTTCGATCCAGGCAAAAAAGAATCTGTCGTAAGGGATAACTGCCGGATTTTCTTTTACTTTTGTGATCTCGCGGTTTACAGTATCTTCGGATATTTTGGCTTCGCCTTTTCTCCATTCTTTTTTATGTTTTTCCAGATATGTTATGAAATCCTCGGGATAATTCACGCTCTTTTTATTCTTGTTGTCGGAGCCGGTGATGGTCAATCTGAAGCCAGTAACATGCCCGAATATCCCCGTATGCCCGTTTAACGCGGTGCTGTCCAAATTTACGACGAGGTTCGTCTTTGATGCATCGGGGTTTGCGTAGAAGTCTCGGCTTCCGCTGTAGAGCACCTGCGCGCCGCTCTTTAAGTGAGCCTGCATAGCAAGCGACTGCATACTCATGTTGCCCAAACGGTACATGAGCGCGTTTGGCGTCTCAATGGAGACGTTGAGCCTTTTATACATCGCCGCCACGCCGTAGAACTCCAGATATGATTTCGGGGTCTTTCCCTTGGTGTCGTCTATAGCCTGAACCCTTATATAATGTCCCTCGGTTATTCCCATTCCGTTTATTCTTACACCGCAGTTGTCCTGAGTCCTACTAAAGCTCCCGCAGCCGCTTACAGAGTCGCCCTTAAAAAGCCCGTACTTAATAGCGAACTCCTGACCGCCTCCGAATCCGGAGGTAGATTTCCAGTCCGGAATGAAGCACTGGAAATAATCAGGGAAAACGTTGGTGCTTGATGTAGTCTGCGTACCCTTGTCTCTTACCCACGAGCTGTAATATTTTAGGCTGCCGTAGCGTTTGTCAAAGTCCATAGACTTTGAATCATCAAAGAAATACTTATTCTGCATGGTGCCGCGCCAGCCGGGGTCGGTGCCGCTGAAACTGCCGTAAGTGAACATACCGCCATGCTTTGTGTCAAGCGAGAAAAAGTATTCGCCGACCTCAAGCTCGGGCTTATAGTCGGTGTCTACGATCATGCCCTTGGCAGCGCCGTGTTTATTGTAATCGGACGGCATGGTATAGCGCACCTTGTAGCTTTTACCGTTTACCTTTATGTTGAAGGAATAGTCGGAGCTTCCCTGAAGCTGCGCGCTTGCATCCATCAAAACGGGCACGGCGCTCTCTTCTATCGTTATCTGAGTTTCGGTACATTTTCCCGCGTCACAGGCCGCAAAATCGCTCATCGTAAGCTTAAACGTTCCCTCTCCTGTCACGGGGATATCGAACGATCGCTCCGTCTCGTACGGCGAGAAGAAAAAGTCGTCCTGAATTTCGGGGAAATTTGCGCCCGCATCGGCAGTAACGCCTGCGCTCGTTATCGTGAAGCTACACACGGAGTATTCCGCGCCCGTCCTCTCAACGGTCACGGTGACGACGCCGTCCTTTGACGAATAGCTGCCGCTTGAGAACGATACTGCCGAATGTTCCGCCGGCTCGTCGTCCTTTATGCTGACGGCAAGGCTCGTCACCATCCAAAGCTTTGCGCCCTCGGGGTCTGCAAGCAGGATGCTGAACGCCTCCGTGCCCTCGCTTTTATTGTCGTCCAATATCTTGAAGCGCACCGTCTTCTCGGTCTCACCGGGGGCGAAGGTGACGCTCATTTGGGCGGAATAGTCCACCTTATCTATCTGCTCCGGAACAAAAGCGTCAACGACCGATGAAAGAAGATCCTCACCGCTCGTCTCGTAGAGGTCTCTTGTCGGCTCGCCCGTCTGCTCGCTAACAAGGCGCGCAAGCGACGATTCCTGAACGCTGGGCCGCATCTCTCTTTCGGGGGAAGCACCTTCCTCTGCGGCGTATTCGTCGCCCTCATACTCTTTTGAAGCAGCTGCCGCACGCTCCAAAAGCGACGTGTCGGAGCCCGTTTTTTCGATCCCGCTTCCCAAAAGCACGTAGTCTTTCCCGTACACGGCGGAAAGGTCCAGCGTGCGAAGCATAACGCTTGCCTCTTCGCTTGCGTCGCCCTCTCTGTAAACGGGGAAGGAATAAACTGCCGTTTTTTCGTCAAGCGCTGCCGAAGCCGTGCCGAGGTAGATAAGATCGCCCTCCGGCACGTCTGAAAGCCGTTCGGCGTTTAAGACGTACTCATCCGGCGCGGACTCCGCAAGAGCCGTGCCCGTCATACCCAATGTCATCATGACCGCAAGGATTACCGCGATCACACGTTTTGCGGCGTGGTTCATATCGTTTGCTCCTCTCATCAGCGCAAAAGCGCGCCTTTTTTGCATCAGATTCGGCGCGTCGGTCATGCGATTGAATTTTTTAGCATAACCATCAAAAATACGGCTGATTTTGTCATAAATTTTGTTACTTATACTTTACCGTATTTTTAAACTCAATACAAGGACTATTTAAGCAAAAACGAAAAAAATGCAAAAAAACGATGCGGCGTCCCCGCTTTTATCCTTCAAAGAACGAAGACGCCGCATATTTATGCGTTTTCTTGTTTTTTCTTGTTCGGTTCTCCCTCTGGGAAAATTATCATAAAGACGAAGAACATTACGACCATCGAAACGCCGCCTATGACAACGGTCTGTATCAGGCTGAAGACGCCCGTTCCGAAACGATCTATTATCACGGGCTTAAAAAGATTTGTAAGCCCGCCCGTTATAAGCGATATCGCCACCCATGCGATAAAGTACCATATAAGCTGAAACGCCACGTTGCCGTGTGACTTGAACGTGATGTTTCGCTGCAGCGGAAAGTTTATGCACTGCGCTATGAACGGCGCGACCCAGTTGGCGACTGCCGCGCCGAGGCCGCCGCCTATGATAACGTTTCCCGCGTTGTCGTAGAGTACCTCTGCGCCGACGAGGCACCACTTTACGTGGCTCCCAAGAAGGTCAAACTCAACACCAGACGGCCACATCGCCTCGCGTCCGGCCATTTCAATTCCCAGCGCCGACGGCAGAAACAAAAGTATAAGAAACTGTATGACCGTTATACCGAGCGAAAACACAAGAAAATATGCAATTTTGCTTATCCATTTCGCCGCGTCGGGCGACTTTTTTTCAAATTCGCGCCATTTCGGCTGCCACCAAGCCATAAGCGCGTTCGGCTTTTTCTCTGCCATTTTCTCCTCCGAAATCTAAAAAACGCTTTCCGCGCGGCCTATAATATGAGCGTGTCGCCTGCTGAAATATAGTTTAAGCGCCGCATATGCTTTTTCATAAAATCATACTGCTCTTTGCCCGTGCAGTGGCACGTATAATACGCCGTATCCGTCGAGTCGAGCGCTTCGGCGTAAGCTTTAAGCGTACCGTCGAGCAGCAGCTTTGAAAAATGAAAGCCGCCCACGAGCACGTCGGGCAAAAACCTGCGCGCGATATTTATTATTCCCCTATGCGAGCAGCCGCTTATCAGCACCGTTTTTTCATCCTCGCGTATCAAAAGATACTGCTCGTGAAGAAAGTCGTCGGAAACCAGCCTGCCTTCGCGCATGACGCTTAAGCCGGACGAGCTGACGCCGCAAGTATTATCTTTGTCGCCGCATCCGTAAAGCTCGCACGATGGCGAAAGCGTAAAACGACCGTCCGTGAACGTTATTCTTTCGCTGCCTTTAAGCTTCGCGTCAAGGCCTATATACCGTTCGCCGCTGTAATACGGCTCGAACGCAAGGCGGCTCATATATACCTTCGCCTTTTCGTTTATCTCTAAAAAGACCGAAAGCCCGCCTCCATGGTCGTAATGGCCGTGGGAGATAACGGCCAAGTCAACGTCTGAAATATCAATTCCCAGCTTCTTTGCGTTTTTTGCGAAAAGCCCGCCCTGCCCCGTGTCGAAAAGGATCTTCTGTCCCTTCGTCTCGATATACAAGGAAAGCCCGTGCTCCGTTTCGAGGCCGCAGCGCGATGTGTTTTCGGAAAGCGCCGTTATCTTCATAATGCTCAAACTCCCTTCATGAAAACATTGTACCACATTCGGGCGCGCGATAAAACGTATGTGCGCATTTTGTTTTTGGGGAGTATATCTCATATGATTGCTTTTATATTTTCGATATGGTAAAATCCGATATATATTACGTTGTTTACGAAGACATTTAAGGAGGACATCACAGCATGAAAAAAGGAACACGTTTGAGGCTTGTAAGCCTTATAATACTTTGCGCGCTTTTATTTGCCGCGCTGCCGCAGGCGGCGTTTGCAGCTAACAGCTCGCCGAAGCTTGTGGCGCTCACGTTCGACGACGGCCCAAGCAAATATACGCCGCGCCTTCTTGACGGGCTTAAAGAGCGCGGCGCAAAGGCGACCTTTTTCATGCTCGGAAACTGTGCGAATACCTACCCCTCGACGGTAAAGCGCGCCTATGAGGAAGGCCATCAGATAGCAAGCCACACGTACGACCATCCCCGCCTTACGTCGCTTAGCGATTCACAGGTGTCAAGTCAGGTAAGCCGCACGAAGAGCGCTCTCGACTCGGCCATCGGCGCGCCGAACAGATACGTCGTGCGCCCGCCCTACGGCGACTATAACAGCCGCGTTCTCGGTCAGCTCGGCACTGCGGCCATCTATTGGTCGGTGGACTCCAACGACTGGCGCTGGACGAACAACGCCTCGAAGACGGTAAGCGAGATCGAGAAAAACGTATTCGACGGGGCTATAATCCTTCTTCATGACAGCCATTCCTGGTCCGTTGACGCGGCGCTCACGGTGGTCGACGATCTGCAGGCCAAGGGATACGAATTCGTCACCGTGTCCGAGCTGTTCAGACGAAGAGGCGGCTCTCTTTCGTCGGGACAGATATATTACAGCAAACAGTCCTCCGGCGACGACCTGCCCGCGATAAATGCGCCTGATGTTTTGTTAAGCGTTTCGGGCAATACGTGCTATGCCGTGATGAGCGGCGATGCGGGAACGGATATTTACTACACCGTTGACGGCTCCGTTCCCAATTCAAACAGCGCGAAATACAGCGCGCCTATAGCTTTTGATGGCTCCGTATATATAACGGCCGTTTCGGGCTACGATATGAACGGCAGCCGCTCGCCTATCACAAGAGTAACGCTTAATGCTCCGAAAAAAGCTGTGAAGCCCGAAATATCAGTTGACGAAAACGGTCTTATAACGCTTTCGGCCGACGGCGCAGTATATTACACCACAGACGGCGCTTCTCCCAACGTCGGATCAACGCTTTACACCGAACCGTTCACTGCCGAGGGCGGCTCCGTTATAGCGGCGTTCGCATCTGCGAGCGAGGATAATATGCTCCCCAGCGAAACGGCGTATTGGTGTTACAGCGACGAGGGCTTTATCTACTCCGACGTAGCCCCCTATAACTGGTTTTATCCGTATATCGAATATGCCGCTTCAAACGGACTTTTGAACGGACAGGGCGGCTATTCTATGGCTCCCGACGCCGCGCTTACGCGCGGTATGCTCGTTACCATGCTTTACCGCATGGCCGGACTTCCCAAGACTGACGCCGAAAGCGGATTTTCGGACGTGTCGGCCGTCAGCTGGTACTCAGACGCCGTTTCTTGGGCGCGGGAAAACCGCGTCGTTGGCGGCTACCCCGATGGCACTTTCCGTCCCGACGAGCTTATAAGCCGCGAACAGCTTGCCGTGGTGCTTTACAATTACCACAGAAACGTATTGGGCCTTTTGACCGAGGGAGATTATATCCTTTCATCCTTCACCGACGGCGACGACGTTGCCGCGTATGCTGATATACCTATGAAGTGGGCTGTTGATAACTTTCTTATAAGCGGCGTAAGCTCCGACGTTCTTGCGCCTAAGGCTTCTGCAACGAGAGCGCAGACTGCTGCAATACTTATGCGCTTTTCGGAACTTACAAAAGACGAAGAGCAATATTATATTAGCGATGCGGAGCTTATGGAACTTGCGGCCTTGGCGCTTAACGCAATGTCTTCGCATAACTTCGGCGCGCTTGCCGGCGTCGTTTCAGACAGCGACGAGCTTAAGCTAAATTTCGTGCCCGCAGATTCCGTCGTCAGCCTGACAAAAGGATCGCTCGGCTCCGCCGGATCCGGCGAAAAGCTTGTATTCGGTAAAAGCGAAAACGGCGAACCCGACAAGATTACGCTCTCTGAATACTTTGACGAATATATATGGCGCGCTGACTTTATCGAATCCGACGCGCTCAGCATAAACGGCTTTACCGACGGACATGAAATAGACTATATACCCTATCACCTTCCTCGCGCGCTCTTCGTTGACTTGAGGGCTACGGCGGAATCGGGCGATAAAGTATTCTTAACTCTTGTATTTGAACGTTTCGACGACGAATGGTATCTTTCCGCTGTGTTTGCCGACGGTACGATAAAGACTCCCATGGAGACTGACGCCGCTTATTCGGATGAAGACGGACCAAAAGACGCCTCCCACGACACATCGAACAACGAGGCGGCAGACGCAGACTTTTACGGCGATTTATCTTCATCGGACGCAGACTCCGACGGCGATCCATCTTCAGCGGACGAAACGGATACACAAAACGACGAAGCATAAATAAAAGCTTTATACCTTCAATAAAGAATCAGGAGGGATATTATCTGTTTAATATCCCTCCTGACTTTTATTATGGCCTATTTGTTCTGTCTCTGCATGCGGCAGCATATATTGAGGCACGCTTACTTTCTTTCTTTTTGATATCTCATTTTCGACTGCAGGCATTATAAGCTCTCTTGCAAAGCCTTGCCTGTTTTTTGCGGCAAACATATCTTTCAATACTCTTTGGCCAAGGTTTTCTCTAAGACCGTCTGCCGCTCTTTCGGCTTCCTTTCTGTTTAAAAGATATTCGGACACAATGCTCTCAAACGTCTGCTCGATTATCCTTAACATATCCTCGGCGTCGTCTTCCATAAAAGCGCCCATAAGCGTATCGCTTATCTTCCCTGCCGCGCCTCCGGCAGCCAAAGAACCGATAAGCGCGCCTACCGCCGTGCCCGCTCCGGGCATTATTGCCGTGCCTATTGCGGCTCCGCCCAGCATTCCCGCCGCGCCTCCCGCCACGGCTGCGCCGGAATTGGCGACATTTTTCAAAAGCTGGCCTGCCGATATGCGCCCCCTGAAAATGTTTATCACATCTACGGAGCTAAGAAGCATAAAGGCGACTGCCGCGCTGAGCGCGTCGTTTTTTAAAAGTCCTGCCGCGTTTTTGACTGCGGCGGCGCCAAGGCTTTCGCCCTCTTTGCCTGCAGCGTTCATAAGCGCAGCCGATGCACCCATCCCGAGAAGCGACAATATCTCGTCGGAAACTCCGGCGATCGCGCGTCCCGCCTCGGTTTTTGAGGCAGTGCGCATGAGGGCTTCCGTATCAAACGCTTCCTTTGCCCCGTGCTGCGTGTCTGCGGCGTCTTTTATCGTTTCTCCGCCCCAAAACGACAGCGCAAGAGTTATAAGCGCGCTTATGCCGAAAGGCGACGAAGTTTTTACTTCCCCGCTTTTTTCGTCGTATGAAAGCGTTGCTACTTTTTCATACAGCGCTATATTTTTAGCCTGTTCATAGGTGAAAAGGCCGCGCCTCACTATTTCACGCGCCCGCTCCTTTTGTGATACGCCTCCAATAAAACCGCCGCTTATCTTCTGCTCCATCGTCATAACGGCTTCGTCATATTTGTCGGACGGCACCTCAATGCTAATGTTCTCGCCGTTTTTCGCGTAAATAAACGTTTTGCCGTTATTTTCAAAGCAGGCGTCTATACAGCGCCGTCCCGTTTCTGAATACTTTGATATTACGAGCGCGCCTTCCCGACGCCTATTATCTGAAAGAGCCGAAGACAAAAGCTCGTTCATTTTTTTCTTTTCCGCTTCGAAAAGCGCCTCTTTTTCATTCTCTGCCGCGCGTTCCAAAAGAATTAGCTCCGAAAAGAAGGCGTGAAGCGGCGTTTTGTTTAAAAGACAGCTCACCCATTCGACGCTCGTACCGTCGCGCAGATTAAAGCGTATCCCCCTGTCGGAGTCTTTTTTATGCTCGTCGAAAAGCTCTGTGCTTTCTATATCCTCATACCAGAGCTTTTTCGGCTTATCCAGCGTTTCAAGATAATATACTTTATCGTCGGTGAAAATATATCCGCTCTTTCCGGTCTGCTTTAACGTGGTGTCGTAAAAGCCTATAACAGTCGTCCTGTCCATTCCGAAGGCGAATTTATCCAAGGCGTTGTCTATTATCCGCGAGGGTATATTGCCCTTTATATGAAAACGAAACGCCGTGCGTATTTTATTATGATATTTTCTAAGAAGCTCTATCTTTTCTTCGTGACTTCCCATATTCATATCTTCTTTTTTATTCTTAAAATGTTCTGACCGTTCTTATACTCGTAGGTCACGTCGTCCATTGTTTTCTTAACCAAGAAAACGCCTAATCCGCCTGCCTCGCGCTGTTCTGCGTTTAGGGTAATATCCGGGTCTTTTGCCGAAAGCGGATCGTAAGGCTTTCCGTTGTCTATGAACGTTATGATAACGGCAAGCGGCTCCTCTTCTACTTCGACTCTGACGGTCGCCGGACCCGTCTCGGGGTCGTATGCGTACATGGCAATATTTCCGAAAAGCTCGTCGATGGCTATATCTATCTGCATCTGCACCTTCATAGAGCAGTTTAACTCTTCAAGCTGTTCATTAACGAAATCAGTCACTGTTTCTATGTTCTCAACAGTTGCCTCAACAGTCATTTCGCTCATGATTTTACCTCCCTATTCGATGGTAAGAATATCGGAAAATCCCGTTATTTCAAATATCTCCATTATAGTCTCGTTTACGTTCTTTACCGTCATGCTCCCCTGCTTGTTCATTATCTTCTGCGCGGACAAAAGCACTCTAAGGCCTGCCGAGGAGAGATATTCAAGCTTTTCCATGTCGATTATAAGCTCCGTTATTTCGGGAAACTGCGCCTTGAGCTCTGCGTCGAGCTCAGGCGAGGTCGCCGTATCAAGACGACCCTCAATGGAAACGGTAAGAGAACCGTTGTTTTTCTGGGTAGTGATGTTCATAATATGTAAAGACCCTCCTAAAAGAATAATACTTGGCTATTTTCTCAACGTTTTTATGTTCAAAAGTCCCGCTTTGTCGGCATAAAGCACAAGCTCCATCTGCAGCATTATCTGATTGGCCGCAGCTGTAACGAAGCCGAAAAGCACGTCTGCCATAAGAGCTATAGTAAGTCCGCCCGACGGTATCCCGAGCCGCGTGAACACGGCGGCGTATGCAAGCAGTCCTATGCCGGCAACGGGCGGAGTCGCTATAAGCAGGGCGACCGTCATGACTACCGCCGTTATGCACCATATGGGAGTTATAACAAGGCCGTAGCTTTTCGCAGTGTACATCGTAAATATCATCGTCGCCATCGTGCCTATCGGCATATATACGACGAGTCCGAGATTTAAACTGTATTTTGCGAACCTTTCGGGTATCCCGAGTTTCTTTTCGCAGCATAACAGATTATCGCCGAACGCGGCGTCAACAGAAGCCGTCTTTAACGCCACCATAAACGAAGGGAGCATCTTTTTTAGCAGCTTTTTAAGCGGGACGCCCTTCGTCGCGCATATGCGAAGCGCCCACGCGAGTATCGCCGCCGCCGTCAACGCGATAAAAAGAAGTATCGGCTTCCAGCATCCGATCACAGTGTTAATGGAGCCGCCCCACAATCCCAAAATAAGCAGGATAACTATAAAGAACGGCGACAATCTTGACACCCAGTCGGTTACTATAAGACCCACGTTGTTTATCTGCTTTAATACTTCCACAAGCGCCTCCGACTGAGAGCCTGCCACAAGCAGCGCGTTGGCCACGATTATAGCTACTAAAATAAGCTGCGGCGTATCGCCCGATATGAGCGGCGAGATCATATCGTTGGGAACGAATTTTAAGAAAAAGTCCAAAATACTTGAAAACCCTATATCGCTCACAGGTGTGCTGTGGTACTTTATAGAAAAAGCGAGAGTTGATAAAAACAACGCTGCTATTGTAATGGCAGTAGAGGCAACGATAAATCGTAAAAGCATCCTCCTGCCAGTTTTTCCTCCTGCCGCAACGCTTCCCACACCTAAAATACCAACAATAACGGTAAAGAAGATAACAGGACCCGAAACGGCGTTCATTATACGAAAGAACAAGCTTTCTATAGGATCGAGCGTAGTATTTATAAGTATCTCCCTCACGTTTTCGGGAAATATGTACCCTCCCATAGTACCCACGATGATGCCTATCACCAATGCGATAAGAAGCGCGAGCGCCGGATTCATCTGGGGGCGGCGCAGCGGAAGCTGCAATATATTTACGCCGTGCTGATACGAATATTTGGGCGCAATGCCTATCTCACTTAAAAGGTTCTGCGACCATAGTCCCAGTTCGTCGGTAGTATCGGAAAGAGGATCGTATTCTTCCCCCTTCATCTCAAGACGTATATAAGGACGGCGCCATCTGCTTCCCGTAGAAAAAACTACTTTCTTTTCCTCTCCGAAACGTGACTGCCAGCGTATCAGCGCCTCCTCCATGGTGAGCCTTACGCGCAGCAGATTGGCGCGCTGCGTCTGAAGGGAATAAAGAAACGTCTCTATCTGTTCAGCTATATCGTCTATAGCTTCAGCATTCAAATCATATTCTCTGCTTCTGTTCTCGATTTTCATCTCTGCTTCTGTCTCCGGTTCCTATATATTCTATACAAAGCATTGTAATACAGTCAAACTGCGGCTCGTTATCAGCAAACGAGGCAGCATCATCTGTAGCGCGGTCAAATATGGCGCCGAACGGCGCGTCCGCGCAAAGGCCAATATTCTTCGTGCCGCATATGATCCAAATCTAATATATTATTATATCATCTGATTAAAGCAAAAAGCAATAAAAAGCGATAAGCAGTATAAAAAAGAGTGTAAGCGTAAAAAAAGGGCCGATAACGGAATTATTTCTTTGATCCGTTTTCAGACCCCTTTTTTCGCTTTTTTGATATGTTTTTTATCACGCTGCCGCTCAAAGGCTTTTATACGGCGTGAAGCAAATCTTATTCTTTTTCATCAAAGAACTCCACAAGCTCGCCAAGCGGTCCCACGCAGAACGCCATTCTTGCTCGGCACGGCGGATTTGCCTCGATGGTTATATCGTTCGGTTCAATGAATATCTTATATCCCGCAGCTCTCACTTTTTCCACTATGCCGTCCACGTCCTCAGCAGCGAAGGCGTAATGTCTGAGCGCGCCGATGGCAGGCGTTCCTTCGCCGTTGCACATTATCTCAATTAAGCCTGCGCCCGTATCGACCATAACGCCCTCGTCCCATTCACGCGAGATCTTAAGGCCCAATACGTCGCAGTAGAAGGATTTCGCCTTGTCAAACGCCTCTTTCGTGCCGCATTTCATGTTTACGTGATGTATTCCCTTGATCATCGTCTCACTCCCTGTTATTATTTTTATTTCTGTTAAATCTTTGGCGGCGCATTCCGTCAAAGATAAACATTTAATCTGCATTTTCGTCCATTGTCTCCAAAAGAAAGCTCACGGGACGAAAACCGTCGTTACACGATATCATAGCCGAACGGGGATCCTTCATCCAGCCGTCATATATGTTCTCTCCGCCGCATGAAAGCGTCAGAACGAACGGCGACATACTCTCCCACGCGCTTACACAAAGACCGTCCGGCCTCTGCCAGCCGTTTGCAATAAATATATCTCCTTTTTTCATATTGCAGGCGTGTTCTATCGGGTTTTCATATTTTTCGATCAGATCGTCGTAACGCGCCTTCATCATAACAGTTATTTTGACTTTTTTCATCGGATAAGATCTCCTTCATATTCGTTATTGTAATCGAAAGCGCGAAGTCAATGCCCGTGGGTCTGATCTTAAGTATATTTCTTTACGGCGAAGATAATATCGAAAATATACTTAAAAACGACGAAAGGAACGACGGACGATCGGTTCCTCAAAAATAAAACCGTCCGAACAAAAGTCCGGACGGTAATATCTGTGGGCGTAATATCGTCAACTTATCTTAATTTAAGATAATCTATAATCAAATCAACCTTATTGCTGTCCGCCGCCGCACTCTTCAAAAGATACTCATACAAGATGTTATGCTATACTCTGCAAAACATCTCATAACACAGATAATAGTCTGACAACTATGCTTCGGAAATTCAATGCGGTACTTATATCATATTTGCAACAGCAACCCAGTCAAACAACCCGTACCCGTGAAAACCGTCTGCATTTTACCAAAGCGCCATCTCATTAAGAGCTCCTGTCCTCGCTTGCGGCACAGCCGATTCCCACATGCCGCAATCCGACTTGCCTCTTGATTTCTTTGGCAAACATTTTTGCAAACCTCAAGGCTACTGCATATCAATGCATCAAATAACTCACTGTCATCACATGCTGCACGGGCGTATTATTCATTTTTAATTACTTAGTCTTTTTCGCGGCCCAAACCTAAAGTTTAAGCTGATCCGTGTATCGCAGATGAATTTGACTTCAAAAGATATTTTCCGTATTTTATCTCAGCAGACCGGATACCCAACTTCATCAAGGATACCTCTTCACGTATTCACATTCTTTATCTGCTCATTATCATACGACAAGCAAACATCTTTAATATATAATCAAATCAAGCGATATCACGCGCCGCAGGACGATACACGGATCGACATTGACGTTTCTTTGTACACCGGAATCATCCCCTTTCGAATAACTCAAGAGCTCCATTCTTTCTTCTAAGCCTTATATATGTTTTCGCATCTCATTTAAGAACTTCATCGCTCTTTGTACTTAAACAATAGCATATAATAACCAAAAAGTCAAGCTTTTTTTTAAAAAAATTATGGATTTTTTACAATTTATTTATCCAGCGCATTCATTCCCATATTTATGGCGCGAACAATTGCAAACACACAATATCCTATGGCACACCCAAGCGTATTTAACATTATATCATCAATATCGGTCGTCCGCTCATAAAACGGAAGCTGGCATATCTCTATTATCAAAGAAAACGCCGCGCCCGCCAAAACCGTTTTCCAAAACGCACGAAGCTTTTTATAGACCGTCGGCCATACTATGCCTACGGGTATGAACATAAGCACGTTCCCCACTTCGTTTATTATAAAGTTCAGTTTGTTGCTCCAAAGCTTTTTTATGTAATAAAACGGTTCGATATTTATCAAAAAATCGGTCATCCTGTCGGGATCGAATATAAGAGGGCCGACTTCTCCTCCCTCTCTGAAGGTCGGAAAAAAAGTAAATCTCGCCACTATCAATATAACTAACAGTACCGCTGTCTGCGAAAGCTCATATCTCCAATCCACTTTTCTTTTTATTATGCAGACAGCGGTTCTTACTGCCGCCCACAATATTATAACTGCGGCAACAAACGGGAGAAAATGTATTTCAACTGCGCAAGTATCCATTAAAACCTCCGATTGTTAAAGTTTCACTTTTTCGTATATGCAGTCAAGATAAATGACGATCGTGTTCGGCAATATGTTTCATGCCGATATAAAAGATCTTCTTAAATTGTACTTCTTTTGCACGGTTTGCCCGGCAATGAGCAGAATCTGGACCTCGCCCAAAGCCTCAGACGAACGGGAATAAACGTGCTTACGCTTCACTACAGCGGCTCGTGGGGCAGCGACGGGCGCTTTTCCTTCTCAAACTGCATCGAGGACGCAAAAACCGCGCTCGATTTTCTGTGCTCCGGCGAAAATCCCGATAAATACCTTATCGATACCGGGCGTATATATATCATAGGCCACAGCATGGGCGCTTTTCTTACGCTTTATCTTACGGCGGCGCTCCCTCATATTGCAGGAGCTATGGCGCTTTCTGTGTACGACTTCGGCTTTACTCAAAGAATGATCCTCGAAAAAGCGCCTGCAATGCAGAGCGCTCTCGACGAGGCGATGAACTCAAACGCAATGTGGCTTAACTGCGACGGCGCGGCGCTCTCAGCCGAGCTTAAACAAAAATGCGAAGACTTTGATCTTGAGAAAAAAGCCGAAGCGCTTTCAAAAATACCGCTTCTCATAGTTACTGCAGACCGCGACGAGATATCCGTGCCAAAGCGCCACGGGAAAAGGCTTTTTGAGGCGATAAGCGCCTTTGGGCGCAATATGGCGGTATACAAGACGATCGATTCAAATCACGGCTTTACCGACAGGCGCATTGAACTCATAAATATTGTTGCAGATCAGATGGAGATTTGGCTTGGCAAGCGCTGAAAATCATGTAAGGGGCATGCGGGATCTTAAAAAAGTGAAGTCCCGCTTTTTACTATTTCCCGATTATATCGGCATATATCCATGCTTCGCCAGAAACGATATTTCCTGCCGCGATCTCGCCGCCGTATCTTACAAAAAGGCAGAACCGCAGTTCATGCGAGTCTATATTAAGGCAGTAATTAGGCTGATTCTCTTCTGCGTTCGGGTCTTTCTCCACCTCAATAACTTTCCCCGAAAAAATAATGTGCGGGCTCTGTTCGCTGCTTTCGGAAGAAAATGTGCCCGAAGGTATCATAGATATAGGGGCCATAATACTATTATGAGCCGCAAAAGCTTCTTCGGAATCAAATACCTCTATATCATCCGCTGTGCCGAATACTTCGATATCGCACGGCGTCCCGTCTTTGATCTCCCAGTCGGAATCATCGTCGGCAAATATATTAACGGGTATTCTTTCTTCACCGCAAGTCTCCATGCGCGCGATCTTTGAGTCCATATAATCCATGAAACGCCTGAATATAAGTCCGGTCATCACTTCGTCTCCCTCATATTTCATTTGATCTCTTAAAGTTACGATATAATTATATCATAAGCAAAAATGCTTGCTCGCAAGGGCATGTTTGCGATGTGATTCAATATAGCGTGCCATACACATCTCTGGCCGGCG
>JAFQZS010000045.1 GCA_017405765.1 Clostridia bacterium | reverse complement strand
TGCAGCAATTCACGAATTTTCTCCCTCCGTGCTCGTTCCTCGGAACTGCGTTTTCTTCTGCTGCTCATAATTAAACCTCCAATATGGTGCTTCTATTTTACACCTTATCGGAGGTTTACACAATTTTCGGGACGGCCTCGCGTTCCGACAGGCTGTCGGCGTTATTCTTTTTCTTTGCTCGTGTTAAAATAAATACGCAGCCTGAAAGCTGCGTGTTTACCCGTGCTTTAAACCCTGCGCATGTGTTTTTTATCATTGCATATCCCTATTTTCAGATGCCTTTTTGGCATATTCGCGATCCCAGCGTATAGTTACCACCTCTACGCCTACTTTTTTTGCATATTCCACAGTATATTTAGTTCCGCCCTTCGTACTTAGATCCGGCTCAAAAACGGCTATAAGTCTCTGCGAGTTATCTACCATATATTCGTTTCTTTTATAATATTTACGCACTGCGTGACTTTTATCTTCCTCCGACGATGTAAGTATGCGCTCATCCGAGGCTTCGATGATCTTTACCAGGCGGGCTTTTTCCTTTTCGGAAAAATATACGGCGTAGTTTAAAAAAGGTATCGCCAGCACAAGGCTTATATCATCTCTGTTATGAGTTCTTTTAAAGTCTATAACGGCCTCGGCGCACCACATATCGACGCCGGCTGCGCCTCCCGCGATAAACCGCGTAAATCCGTCTGCCACGGCCTTTTCTATCTCATTGGCTATGCGCCCTTTAAGCCATACGCACTGAGGAGCGCTTTCATCGTATTTCCACGGAAAGGCCTTTGGCCTGTGTCCGCTGAAGCAGCATGTTTTCGTTTGCATACCTTTTCCTCCGTATTTTTATTTCATCACTCACGGCTTGATATTTCAATCAAAACAAGAACAGATCATATCCTCACCGGATCAAACTTACACGAAGCGACCTGAATGGTATTCTTGCCGTATTTTCCGTTTATAATGTCCATCGCTCTCTCTGCGCGCTCATGCTTTTGCATAAGCTTTGCATCGTCAAAAAGCGAAAGCTGTCTGGGCGCGTTTTCCTCTCTAAGATCGCACGCGCGCACCGAAAGTGCGCGCACCGGAAACGCCATGATATCATGACGCATGAAAAACAGCTCTAGCGCGCATTTCCATATATCGTAAGCAGTCTGCGTGAAAAATTTAAGCTGCACGCTGTATTCATGCTTTGAAAAGTCCGTTCTTTTAATTTCAAGCTGCACCGCTCCCGCGAAAAAATGTTCGGCTCTCAGCTTTCTTGCTACCTCGTGCGAAAGCTTTAAAAGAAGGGCTCTTATCTCCGACGGCTTTATTATGTCATGCGGATAAGTCGCGCCGCGTCCTATGCTCTTAGGCCGCGGCATATATTCGCCGCTTATAACGCGGGCGGCGTCAAGACCGCGTGCCGCACGTAAAAGCCAAAGCCCGTTCTTTCCTAAAAGCGACCTCATGAACGCCTCGCCCGAGCGGGCTATATCGCCTATCGTAAATATCCCCCGCGACGACAGCTTATTATAAGTTGAGCGTCCTACGCCCATAAGCGCCGATGCGGGCAGCGGATATACCGTGTTTTCCCAATCCTCGGGCGCAATGACCGTTACGGCGTCGGGCTTTTTTAAGTCGCTTCCCAACTTTGCAAAAACCTTGTTGAAGCTTACGCCGCACGATATAGTAAGTCCCGTGCGCGCCTTTACCTCTTCCTTTATCATATACGCTGCGCGCGTTCCGCCGCCGAACAGGTGGGCACTTCCCGACATATCGAGCCAGCATTCGTCTATGCCGAACGGCTCCACTATATCGGTATAATTTTCATATATATGCTTTACCTCCTTAGACCAAAACACATACGATCTCATATCGGGCGGCACCGTGACTAAAGCGGGGCATTTCTTTTTTGCTTCCCATACGGCCTCTCCCGTTTTTACGCCGAAAGCCTTAGCCTTCTCGTTCTTTGCCAGCACTATACCTCTTCGTTCCTCGCGGCTTCCGCATACGGCTAAAGGTACGCTCCACAGCGTCGGGTCTTTCATGCATTCCACCGAAGCGTAAAAATTATTAAGATCGCAATGCAGAATTATGCGTTTCACCTGAAGTACCCCCTTGACAAAACACGAAAAAAATAATACAATTTACACGAAAAGTTTTTCGTATATTTTTATATTATACGAAATATATTTCGTTTGTCAACATCATTTTTGCGAAAACAGTTTCGTGTATTTTATAAGGGAGGCACATATGGCCTTTAAGGATAAATTGAAAGAATTAAGAGAAGACAAGGGCATGACGCAAAGCGAGCTTGCCTCTTTTGCGGGAGTTACGACGCGCACGCTGCAAAATTACGAAATGGGGCGCTCATATCCGAAAAATCAGGCTGTCGTAATGAAGCTGTGCAGCGTTTTCGGCTGCGCGCCGTCCGACCTTTTTTCCACAGAAGACGAATTTGTACGCGAAGCGACAGAAACATACGGCAGCAGAGGAACTGCTCAGGCAAAAAGCATAATAGAGCAGACAAGCGCGCTGTTCGCGGGCGGCGGCCTTAACGAAGACGACCGCGAAGCCTTTATGCAGGCGATAATGGAGATATATTTCGACTCTAAGCGCAAGGCGAAAAAATATACGCCCGACAGGTTCAAATAATCGGCACGAAGGAGATG
This sequence comes from Clostridia bacterium, assembly GCA_017405765.1. Taxonomy (NCBI): domain Bacteria; kingdom Bacillati; phylum Bacillota; class Clostridia; species Clostridia bacterium. The sequence goes on along the minus strand of JAFQZS010000045.1, from coordinate 3,126 downwards.
CTTTGCTCTTATGAGAGAATATATTTTCAAAGAGGTCTGCCGTCTTAAATCAAAATACAAGACAAGCGACCCCTTTTCAATATGCCGTGAGCTGGGTATCGACGTGCGTGAGCGGGCGGATTTTAAAACGCTCAAGGGCTTTTACTGCGTTATGAACCGCGGGCGCTTTATAGTGATAAACGAAAATTTAAACGAGCATGACAAGCGCATAGTATGCGCGCACGAGCTGGGTCACGACCGCCTGCACCGCGATATTGCCGCCGCATCCGTACTGCGCGACTTTTCGCTTTATGAGATGACGTCGAAGCCCGAATATCAGGCCAATCTTTTCGCCGCCGAGATGCTTATATCCGATGCGGATGTGATGACGCTTGCGGGAAGCGGTATGGACTACTTTTCCATGTGCCGCACGCTCTCTTACGCGCCTGATCTTGTGGCGTTCAAGCTGTTTTCTATGATACAGCGCGGTCACGCGCTCACGCTGCCGCAGAACGTAAACAGCCGTTTTTTGGGAAAGTAACATATTTTGCGCCGTATTGCGATAAGGCTTGATTTGCCCTCGTGTTTCTTATATAATAGACAAAAAAAGTAAAGATATAAAGGAGAGTCAAATATGGTAAAATTCAAATTTTTCGTTCCTACAAAGATATTTTTCGGCAGAGGCCAGCTTAATGAAATGCATAAGCGCGGTCTTCCCGGAAAAAAGGCGCTTATCGTCATCTCCTCCGGCAAATCGGTGCGCGTGAACGGCTATCTTGCGCGCGTTGAGGAGCAGCTCGACCGCGCAGGTATCGAGCATGTTATATACGACAAGGTAAAGACCAATCCGCGCTCCGTCGATATCGAAGAGGGCGCGCGCTTCGCACGAGAGAACGGCTGCGACGTGATCGTGGGCCTTGGCGACGGCAGCTCCATAGACACGGCAAAGCTCATTGCGCTGCTCGCTGCTAACGAAGGCAGCCTCTGGGATTATGCGATAGGCGGCACCGGCAAGCGCACCATGGCGAAGAACAAGGCGCTTCCGATAATTGCCATCCCCACGACCGCGGGCACAGGCACCGAGGCCGATCAGTGGGGCGTTGCGACGAACGAGCAGAACGAAAAGATCGGCATGGGCAACGAGGACACCTTCCCCACCATCGCCATAGTCGACCCCGACCTTATGATGAGCGTTCCGCCGAAGCTTACGGCTTATCAGGGCTTCGACGCGCTCTTCCATGCTACAGAGGGCTACATAAGCACATACTCTAACTTCAACAGCCAGATATATTCGCTTAAATCAATAGAATATATCGCAAAGGGCCTTGCCGCAGCCGTAGCCGACGGCTCGAACGCTCAGGCGCGCGAAGACGTGGCTTTGGGCTCCACGCTTGCGGGCATAGTCGAAGCGCTCACGCTTCTTGCCGGAAACCACGGTCTTGAGCATGCGTTAAGTGCATATCACCCCGATCTTCCGCACGGCGCGGGCCTTATCATGATGAGCGTGGCTTACTACAAGCTGCTTGCCGATCTCGGCGCGTGCGATGAAAAGATGATAAACATGGCGAAGGCCATGGGCGTAAAAGATGCTTCGAAGGCCATGGACTTCGTTGACGCGCTCGCAAAACTTATTGAAGACTGCGGCGTTGCCGACTTAAAGATGAGCGACTACGGCATAACTCCCGACCGCTTCGAAGAATACGTTGACAACGCGTTCAAGACGAACATCTACACCTTAAACGCCGACCCCGCAAAGATAACGAAGGAGCAAAGGATTCAGATACTCAAAGATTCGTATAAGTAATAATTATATCATAAGCAACCCCGAGACAGTCGATTTTGACCGCCTCGGGGTTTTGTTTGGAAAGCAATATGGGCTGCGCCCGTTATGGACACTTTATCAATTCACGCATCTGTTTATAAATTTCCGGCAGCTTTTTTACAGTAAATATATCTCTGGTTCTCTTAGTTTTGAGTCTTCTGTAGTCTACCAGGTATTGCTGACAAAGCATATGTGTTTTACATAATTTTATATTTAATATGTGATGGTATGTATTGGAAGTTAATACGGTATAAAAAACGCCTCTGAATCTATTGGTTCGGAGACGTTTTTGATTATCTTATGGATTCCGTTTCTACTCTCTGATTATCATCTGCTTTATTATCAAAATTGTATAGTAAATGTCGCAATTCCTGAACTACAGCCTTTCCTATGCCATCGTATACCACCTTATAACGGGTCTATGCGCATACGATGGCGTTACAGCAACTGTCATCACCTAGAAAAACTGCCGAAAAAGATATGTGGGTCTTATTCGTATAAGCCCGTAAAGCCTAAGTCAGCCATGGAATAGCCGGTACCGCTAAGTACATCAAGTTCATAGCACATCAATATAGTATATACAATATCACAGAATAATTTCTCGGAGTGTGGTCTCATCCAGGATTCACCTGACCATGAAGCAAAAGGCAGAGTGCCTCCTTGTTTCACCTGAGTGGGATCCACATTTGCGCGCCCTTGCAATAACTCACCGGATGTATTATGGTAATATCCAGTGTATGGTTTTTTGAGCGAATTGCTGATGTCTATATAACTGTAAACAGTATCGTCCTCCGACAGATATGCAAACGTCAGGGTGTCTGTTTCGGTATCATACATCAAAAAACAGGAACTGTACAGGCTGTTATAATATATGCCGCCTTTTACATTGTAAGCATGAGTTTTTACATAGTTAACTAAAAACCGGAATGCTTCCTCCCCCCTGTTAATCGCGCTCACCGTTACTGTACAGCTTGCCGACTTTCCGCCTGCGCTTGCGGTAATGGTCGCCGTACCGGCTCCGACTGCCTTGACTGTGCCTCCGGACACTGTCGCAACGCCGGTATTTGAGGACGTCCAGGTAACATTGGCTGATGCGGAAGAAGGCGTAATGGTAGCTGTCAGCGTCTCGCTTGAACCGCTTGTCAAAGACATGGACGTTTTATTCAGACTGATTCCAGTTACTGTGGAAGTAACCGTTACCGTACAGCTTGCCGACTTTCCGCCTGCGCTTGCGGTAATGGTCGCCGTACCGGCTCCGACTGCCTTGACTGTACCGCCGGACACTGTCGCAACGCCGGTATTTGAGGACGTCCAGGTAACATTGG
>JAFQZS010000044.1 GCA_017405765.1 Clostridia bacterium | reverse complement strand
TGCAGCAATTCACGAATTTTCTCCCTCCGTGCTCGTTCCTCGGAACTGCGTTTTCTTCTGCTGCTCATAATTAAACCTCCAATATGGTGCTTCTATTTTACACCTTATCGGAGGTTTACACAATTTTCGGGACGGCCTCTAAAAATCGCTGCAGCTCCCCTTTTGCGTATCACCGCTTACTTGCGACGATATAAATACAGGGCGCTTTCGTATAATTTTTTCGTGCGAGGTTTTGTAAAGCGCACCTTAGGCAGTTCACAGGGAAACCGCAGTTAGGGCAAACGCCGTCCTCCATAGGCGTACCGCAGCGCGGGCAATCCATACGTATTCCTCCTTTGTATTAATATAGGGCTGTTTGCCGGTATATTCGTGTGAGGTTTTGATAATATTTTTATCAAGTGTTTTACACTTATTTAGACTGATATCAAACCTTGTATCTTGATATCCGTCTCTGATTCACATTAGGCGGACTGTATTTGTGAAATCTTCCGCAGTAAAGAGCCGATCGTTATCTTCTATCGCTTTTTTTGCTATCTCGGCGCCTTTGAGCGCTTCGTTTGTCAGCGGTTACGATCCAACGGAGCAGTTTTTTGAAAAATCGAAAGCATAATTGCTGTTCAACAAATCATGGTTCCTCCGGCTGCAGTAATTTCGGGCCGCTTATTCAGTTATATTGATCGACGCCAGCGGAAATAGTTCTTCCGTATAAGTCCGATATCTCTCTCGGGCTCTGCGTTTATGTATATATTTGATCTCCTGAACGCAGTGAGCACCGCGTCAAGAAGATCCGTCAAGGAAGATCCTCTGAAAATAATATGTGGGTCCTCCGGCAATTTCATGTCAGCTATCGTATACAGCTGGATCCCTTGCTTCCTGCACAGCAAGCGCCTGACCGAACATTCCTCAATCTTCTTTCTGAAACCGGACAGCTCTTTTGCTTCAATGGCGATCCCGGCGGAAGGAATCAATGTATCAAGCGGCAGTCCTATCAGAGTCTCATCATTCAGTTTGGTTCTGAAACCGTATTTTCCTGCATAGTACATAGCCGCCAGCTGCGGAAAAACTGAAACGAACTCTGCCTCACATACGCTGCAGCCCTTCTGTTCCAGCGTTCTTTCGGATATTCTCATATTCCATGAATGTCCGCAGCTTTCTTTCCACCAGATATGTTACATAGAATATCGAGAGTATCTTTCCGGACCGCATTTGTTTTTATCATAATCCCATTCTTCAGCAATAGCCGGATCTGTGGATACCAGATCATTTATACCCGGCACCACTTTACGGGCTGAGCAAACGGGGCATGAGCCGCCGTGGACCCTTGTATATACGACCGACTGCCATTCATGTCCGCAGGAACTGCATCTCCACCAGACATTCAGACGGGACTTTTCATTTATATCTTCAGAAAGCAGCGGGAGATTCTTTTCTGACCATTCCTTTGCAAGCTCAGGAAATCTTGTTTTAAAGTCGTTAAAGCCCTTCAGAAGCTTGATCCCACTGCAGTAAGGGCATTTGCTTCCACCTGCGCGGGTAGATATAAGAGTCTGCCATTCATGTCCTTTCTCACATCGCCACCATACCATGTGGTTGGCTCCTGCCGGTGCCTGATCCGGAGTCAAGGGCAGATTTCTCGGCGACCACTCTCTTGCAAGCTCAGGATGAACTGTAGCAAGATCATTGAAACCCGGCATAATCTTATTGTTCGAGCAATACGGACAGCCTGTGCCCTTGACCATTGCTCTGATCTCAGCTTCCCACTCATGGCCACACAAGCCTTTCCATTTCACCTTACGGTGAGATTGAGCATTAACCTGTGTTGGCAGCAACGGTTCATTATCCGCAGACCATTCAGCGACCAGATCCGGTCTGATTGAAGCAAGATCGTTGAATCCTTCCAAAACTCTCATTCTGGCACAATAGGGACATCGTTCACCGGCGTGTCTGTCCTTCGGACTGGCCTGCCATTCATGCCCGCATTGCCCGATCCACCAATACCGTTTTCTGGATCCGTATGTAATATCCGTTGCCTTCAGCGGAGCGTTCCTGTCGGACCACTCACAGACAAGCTCCGGATGCACTTCGGCAAAACTGTGTCCCATGTATCCTGTACCTCCTTCATGGTCATAATGTACCCGGTACTGCCAAAGATTTGAAATGTGCCGGAAGTATAGGCTCGGAAAATAAAAAAGCGCCTCCAAGCAATCGCCTAGAAGCGCCTCGACAAATCTGAATTTGCCGTTCACTACTGTATTCGGTCGATTCGATCGAATGCGCTCTGGCACCAGTCAAAAACAAGATGGAAAGCCATATCGTAATCAAAATCATCCGGCAATTCCGCCATTTCAAGTATAGCGCGATCTTTTTCGTACACCTGTTTTTTGAGATCTTGCTTCGTCGTGACAAATGATCCGCTTTCCAGAAAATGCAGATTCTGGATCAGGAAAAATAGCCCTTTACAAGTGCCGCGAAATGCGGCGATATTCTTCTTGTCCGCATGTATATATCGATGGCAGAGTTCGTGGTACAGATTTCCCAAACTCAGTTTGACATAGTTTATCTCGTCTTCCCGTGTCGCTGTTGGGAGAACGTCTTTCAATTCGCCAAATAAATCCTTTGTCGAGTTGCGCAGCTGGCAAACCTCAAGGGGATTCCACCGCATCATCTCGTCCTTACCGCAAATAAACCCGCAAGATTTTTCATACTCACCGATGTTCTTCAGAATCTTACGGTACACGTCCATATCTGCAACGGAAAAATCGTCAAGGACGATCATAACGTCGATATCGCTTTTTTCGGTCGCTTCACCACGCATATAGCTGCCTTGAAGTCCGACGTACAGCAGTCGGCCACCGAAAGCGCTTTTACACTCCTCAATCACATTTCGCAAATAATCATCAATGTTAAACATGAGAATCAGTTTCCTCCGCAATTACTTCAACGTACACGGTACATCACCTCCGCAAATCCCGATTTTGCCACTTGAACACTCCTGCGACAGTCTTTTTTCTATTCCGCTCTCACAGGCTATCCGGATAGCAAGAGCCCCGAAATCAAATCGGAGCTCTTGGTAAAAATGTGCGATTTTCGGTCATCTGCAGCGGTTTATAGCCGCTTTGGTGTACTTATGGTGTATTTGCGTACATTTCAGCTAAAATCCGACAATGAAGTACGTCACGGTTTTTTGGCAAAAGAGTACATGCCATGGTGTACTTTATCAGTACAGCTTCGCGCCTGCCGGGATGTGCGGGTCTACCATAAGAAGATTGAGCTTCTCTTCCTCGCCTTCCTTGTGTACGGCGGATATCAGCATGCCGCAGGACTCAAGGCCCATCATCTTTCTGGGCGGAAGGTTCACTATAGCGATGCACGTCTTGCCCACGAGCGTCTCGGGCTCGTAGTACGCGCGTATGCCGGAAAGTATGGTGCGCGGTTCGCCGCTTCCGTCGTCGAGCGTGAACTTTAATAGCTTCTTCGACTTCGGCACGGCTTCGCACTCAAGCACCTTTACGGCGCGGAAATCGCTCTTTGAGAATGTCTCAAAATCTACCGTATCGGCAAAGAGCGGCTCTATAACTACGTTTGAAAAGTCTATCTTTTCTTCTGTAACGGGAGCTTCCTCTGCGGCTTCTTCGGACTGCGCGGGCGCTTCTTCGGCTTCAAAAGCGGGCTGCGCCTCGGCTGCGGTCTGTCCCACAGGCTTCATTGTCGGGAATAAAAGCACGTCGCGTATAGACGCGCTGTCGGTAAGAAGCATAACGAGCCTGTCTATGCCCATGCCCATGCCGCCCGTCGGAGGCATACCGTATTCGAGCGCGTTTAGAAAGTCCTCGTCCATCATATTTGCCTCAAGGTCGCCCGACGCTCTCATAGCGGCCTGGCGAACGAGACGCTCGCGCTGGTCAATGGGGTCGTTAAGTTCGGAATATGCGTTTGCAAGCTCGCGCCCCGTTACGAACAGCTCGAAACGCTCCGTTATGCGGCCGTTCGTGCCCGGCTTCTTTTTCGTGAGCGGCGAGACCTCTATCGGATAATCCATTATGAACGTAGGCTGCACGAGCTTGTCCTCTACGCGCTCCTCGAACGCAAGGTTCATAAGATCGCCCCACGAGGGATCGCCCTCGACTTCGACGCCCAAAGACTGCACTGCGGCCTTTGCCTCCGCGTCGGTCGTTATTGAGTAAAAGTCAACGCCCGTGTACTTCTTTATCGCGTCGTTCATGGTGATGCGCTCAAAGCCTCCGCTCAGCTCGACCGTTTCGCCCTGATAATTTATCGTCGTTGTGCCGAGCACCGTTTTCGCGCAGTGTACTATCATGGCTTCGGTAAGGTCCATCATATCGTGATAATCGCTGTACGCCTCGTAAAGCTCTATAGTCGTAAATTCGGGATTATGCTTTATATCCATGCCTTCGTTTCTAAAGATGCGGCCTATTTCGTACACCTTTTCAAGACCGCCAACGATGAGGCGCTTTAAGTGGAGCTCCGTCGCGATGCGAAGATACATCGTTATGCCGAGCGTATTATGATACGTGATGAACGGACGCGCCGCCGCGCCGCCTGCTATCGGCGAAAGCACGGGCGTTTCTACTTCGATATAGCCGCGCTCCTCCAAAAACGAGCGTATCGCGGTGATTATGCGGCTGCGCTTTTCAAATGCTTCCTTTACTTCGGGATTTACAATAAGATCGACGTAGCGCTGACGGTAGCGAAGGTCGGTGTCTCTTAAGCCGTGGAACTTTTCGGGAAGCGGCAGAAGCGACTTCGTAAGCAGCGTAAACGACGAAAGCTTTACCGATATCTCGCCGCGTCTCGTGCGGAACACTTCTCCCTCAATGCCGATGATATCGCCTATATCAAGCTTTTTGAATTCGGAGTAAACGTCCTCTCCCAGCTCGTTTACACGCACGTAAAGCTGAATTTTTCCGAATCTGTCGGACAGATCGGCAAACGACGCCTTGCCCATATCGCGCTTTGACATTATACGGCCCGCTATCCTTACGGTGCTGCCCTCCATCGCGTCAAAATTCTTTAAAATTGCGTCCGTGTACGTAGTTCTTTCAAATTTTACTTCTTCAAACGGGTCCTTTCCCTTGGAAACGAGCTCCTTTAATTTTTCTCTGCGCACTCTCACGAGGTCGCTGTACTGCTGCTCGCCGTCCGCTGCCGGCTCGATTGAGTTCTTTATTACGTCAGCCATGATTTATAAACTCCTCTCAATAATCTGCATTTGTATAAAAAGAAGGGACGCGCCCGCCCGCGCGCCCGAATATCCCGCCTTGGCGGGACGCTTATTTCGTTCTTCTTATGTCGGTTATTTCATAGTATAATACGCCGACGGGCGCGTGTACTTCGCATATATCGCCAACGTGACGTCCCATAAGTGCGTGACCGAGCGGCGATTCGTCGGAGATCTTATACTCCAGCGGGTCGGCTTCGGTAGAGCCGACTATGGAATACTCTATTTCTTCGTTAAATTCCTTGTCTATAACCTTTACGGTGCAGCCGATGTTCACTTTATTCGAGTCTATTTCATCCTCGTCAAGAACCTCGGCGTTCTTTAACATCGCCGTAAGCTCTACGATGCGGCTCTCGTTCATGGCCTGCTCGTTTTTTGCTTCGTCGTACTCGGAATTCTCGGAAAGGTCGCCGAAGGAAAGCGCAACTTTAAGCTTTTCGGCGATTTCGGCGCGCTTTACGGATACTCTTTCGTTAAGCTCCTCTTCAAGCTTTGCAAGTCCCTCCGAGGTAAGGACTATCTTCTTATGACTGCTCATCTTCTACTCCTTAAATCTAAAAATCTGATACCGAACGTGTATGCGTTCGGTATCAAAAATTCTATTACTCCATTTGAACATATGTAGTATTATATATGCCGCCGCGCGCGTTGTCAATAGAAAAAAGTCGGCGCGGGTGTATTATTTTGAAAGCATGCCCTCTCGATCGCCCAAAGGAGCAAAGCAATGCGGCGATCCGTATTCTCCAAAGCAGGATGCGTATCTCTATGTCGGCAGTCGCCATCCTCAATGGCGACCGCGGTTTGTTATACAAAAACCGCTATGAAAAAAGCAGCCGCTCCACCTCGAAATCCGCTATATTCTCCATGGCGAAAAGCTTCATTAAGTCCTCGCCCTTTATCCCCGCGTCAGCGCATTCGCTTGCGGGAACGAAGCCGTATGCCGCGCGGCATGAAAGGCGCGGCGGTCTTTCGCCTGTTAGGTCTATACTAAGCGCGCGGCGCGGCACGTCTTTGAGCGAAAGACGCGAAATGCCGTCGAAAGATATGATGAGCGCGCTATTTTTAAGTATTTCTCCCCCGCCGGATATTACAGGTATCCCGGTGCGCTCAAAATGATCGCGGCAGAAAGCTTCCGCCGTCTTCTCGTCTTTACTTACGACGCAAATATTGCGGCACACGGCGGAGATCATATCGACGAGCCCATGCGAAATACGACGCCCCGAATCGTCGCATATCACTGCGGCGTCCTCTTTCGCGAATTGTGTCTGCATTAACGCGAAGCGTATTATTTTTTCGGCGTGCGAAAAAATATATGCGGCCATATCTGCCTGCGTATCGATCCCCAAATCACAAAGAAGCTTTGTAAATCGCTCATCGGACGAAAGCGCCGCGTCCATGCCCATTTCGAAAGCATCGTCGGCCGCCTTTTTTATTCGCTGCCCGACGGTGCGCGCAGATTCGTTCTTATACGTTAAAATGCGCGTATAAAGCAGCTCTCTTTCGCGCGTCAGCCTAAGCACCTCGATCTCGGGCTTTTTTCTTAAAAACGAAAGCCTTTTGTAAAAAGACGGCGCGCTTACAACTTCAATATTAAAGTAACACGTCAACTTATCCACCTCCGAGCATATCAGTTTACGCTTCATATTCCCCTTTTTATGCAATATTTTTATTAAGTTTGCCTTTAATACTTTACTTTACCGTGATAGTGCGCTATAATAACAGCGCGTCAAAATATAATTTGATGCAATAACTAATTTTAGGAAGGTATGAGAAAATGAAAGGTAAAAAATTACTGGCACTTCTTTTGGCGATCCTTATGATGGCTACAGTATTCGTATTTGCCGGCTGCTCGAACACCAATAAGGAAGATACTTCCGATGCACAGCAGACGGAGGAAGAAGCAGGCGACGCTCAGGGCGAAGAGGCTCAGGACACGGCGGACGACACTTCCCTTGCAGACGTTCAGGCTAAGGGCGAGATCATCTTAGGTCTTGACGACAGTTTCCCGCCGATGGGCTTCAGAAACGACGATAACGAGATCGTAGGCTTTGATATCGACCTTGCAAAGGCAGTTGCCGACAAGCTCGGCGTTACGCTTGCAGTTCAGCCCATCTCCTGGGACGCAAAGGAAATGGAGCTTAACAGCGGCAACATCGACATGATCTGGAACGGTATGTCTTACAGCGAAGAGCGCGACGAGGCTATGAATCTTTCCGATCCCTATCTTAACAACGACATGGTATTCGTTGTTGCTAACGGTTCTCCCATCGCAAGCATCGAAGATGTTAAGGGCAAGACCGTTGCAGTACAGAACGGCTCCACCGCTCAGGATATCTTAGAGGCTTCCGATCTGGCGGCTGACATCACCATAGTCGGCTTCAAGGACAACATGACCGCGCTTCTTGACATGGAAGCACAGGGATGCGACGCCGTATTCATGGACAAGGTAGTTGCAAATTACACAATTTCCGCAAACGCCAAGGATTATCAGGTGCTTGAAGAAGGTCTTTCCCCCGAAGTTTACGTTATAGGCTTCAGAAAGGGCGACCAGGCTCTCCGCGACGCCGTACAGCAGGCTCTCCACGAGCTCAAGGAAGACGGCACAGTTGCCGAGATCTCCACGAAGTGGTTCGGCTCCGACGTTACTATAATCGAGTAATAAACTGCGTTGACATACGGTAAGTAAAAGGCACGCTTAGCGCGTGCCTTTTACGGGTATTTTTGAAGGACCAAAGGGGGTGCTCTCATGGAATCGCTTTTTGCAACGATAGACGCCGAGTATATGGGCAAGCTGCTCATTATTTTGCTTCAGGGCGTTCTTACTTCGCTTAAGATTTTCGGCATAACTTTAGTTATAGCGGTGCCGCTCGGCTTTCTCGTTTCGTTTGCAAAAAAATCAAAGTATAAGATCGTTTCCGTTCCGATAAATATTTACATACTTATCATGAGAGGAACGCCTTTGCTTCTGCAGATTTTGATCGTGTATTTCGGCCCTTATTACGTGTTCAAGCTCTCTTACGACAGATTTGCGGCTATAATCATAGCGTTTGTTCTGAATTACGCGGCTTACTTTGCGGAGATATTCCGCGGCGGCATAGAATCAATGCCGGTGGGACAGTACGAAGCGGCGGGCGCGTTGGGATTTACCAAAGCGCAGACCTTCTTTAGGATCATACTGCCGCAGGTCGTAAAGCGCATACTTCCTGCCAGCGCCAACGAAGTTATCACGCTCGTAAAGGATACGGCTCTCGCCCAAACGATAGGCGTGGCGGAGCTGTTTGCACTGTCGTCGAAGCAGGCAAGCTTTAAAACGTCGGTCATACCGCTTTTCGTAGCCGGTATATTCTATTTCGTTCTGAACTGGATAGTTACCGCGGCGTTCGCTTACTTTGAGAAGAAGCTCGACTATTACAAATAAGGGGTGAGGAAAGTGGCTGTATTAAGCGTAAAAAACATAAAAAAAGCGTTCGGTGACAACGTAGTGCTTTCCGACATCTCGTTTGACGTTGACGAGGGCGAGGTAGTTGCGATAATAGGCCCGTCCGGCTCAGGCAAATCTACGATACTCCGCTGTATAAACCAGCTTGAAACCATAGACGACGGTCAGATAACGCTGCTTAACGACAATATGATAGCAGGCATGTCTCCTGACGGAAAGCTCATATATTCCCCGCCTCAGGTGCTTAGAAAAATGCGGCTGAATATCGGTCTCGTCTTTCAGAATTTCAACCTGTTCCCCCACTTTTCAGTTATGCGAAACGTTACGGAGGCGCCTATACACGTTTTGAAAATGCCGAAGGAAAAGGCCGTGGAGGAAGCGAAGGATCTGCTTGCAAAGATGGGACTTTCCGATAAGCACGACTCGTATCCTTATCAGCTTTCGGGCGGACAGCAGCAGCGCGTATCGATAGCGCGCGCGCTCGCGCTTCATCCCGAGGTGCTCTTTTTCGACGAGCCTACGAGCGCGCTCGACCCTGAACTTACGGGAGAGATACTTAAGGTAATACGCGCGCTGGCGCAGGAAAAGCGCACGATGGTCATAGTAACGCACGAGATGGCCTTCGCGCGCGACGTGGCCGACCGCGTCATATTCATGGATCAGGGCGTTATCGTTGAGCAGGGCGACCCGCGTCAGGTAATAAACCACCCGCGCGAGGAAAGAACGAAGCTGTTCTTAAAGAGATACTCGGAGGACAATTGAATAAAAAATTGCCGGTCTTTGCGCCGGAAACGTAAAAAAGATGCAGGCTGTTTCGTCTGCATCTTTTTTAGTCTTTTAATTCAGCGCCGCTTTTTTGATACGTCCGTCGGCTCGCAGAGAAGATATTTCTCTCTCCCACCCTTTACGGCCTCGCCGAAAACGACGGCAAAACCGCTGCCTAGAATAAGTACGGCGTCAAAGCAGACGGCCGCCCGCGTTACGGCGTCAGCCAAAGGCAGGAACTGTTCGTCTAAATAAGGATCGGGAGACAAAACGTAGCATGATTCGTCATGAGTATTAACAAAATGCCAAAAGTCAGACGACCAATCCATATTCCCGCCCGATATTGCGATCTTCGCAGGCTCGATAAGCTCGCCTGCATGGTGACAGAACCTGCTTACGCCGTCGTATCGCTTTTCGGGCGTCGTAAGCTCATATAAAAGGCGCTCGCGGCGTTTTTTTCGTATAAACGAACGCACGAAGCGTTCTTCTGCCGAATGATCCATGGCTTTCACTCTGCTTTGCGTTAGATCAGAGGCGTTTACAGCGCCTTTTAAACCTCGCTCGTTATAAGAGCGACTGCGTGTGCGCTTATCCCCTCGCCTTTACCTTCAAAGCCCATTCCCTCGGTAGTCTTACCCTTTATGTTCACATCGTCGGGAGGGCATTCTAAAACGCGCGCCAGGTTTTCGCACATAGCCGATATATGCGGCGCGAGACGCGGCTTTTGAGCGACTACGGTTGCGTCTACGTTTCCGATTTTATAGCCGCGCTCACGCATTATTTCAAATGTTCTTCTAAGCAGTACCAGGCTGTCGGCATCTTTATATGCCATATCGCTGTCCGGAAAATGCTTGCCTATATCCCCGGCGCCAAGAGCGCCGATTATCGCGTCGATAACTGCATGGGTAAGCACATCAGCGTCAGAGTGACCCAATAGTCCCTTCTCATACGGTATATCCACACCGCCTATAATAAGCTTTCTTCCCTCAACGAGCCTGTGCGCGTCATATCCGTATCCTATTTTAACCATAAATCCACTCTTTCTTATCTGTTTTAGCTTTAAGTATATGCTCCGCCGCTGCGATATCTCCGGCAGATGTTACCTTTATGTTGTCGCGGTCGCCATCTGTAATATATACCTTGTGCCCAAGCGCCTCTACTGCCGACGCATCGTCGGTGATCTTCAAATTCTTCTCTTTTACGTTAAGCAAAGCCTTTTTTAAAAGCTCGTATTCAAATACCTGCGGCGTCTGTATCAGACGAAGCTTGTCGCGGTCAAGCGTTTTTATTACAGCTCCGTCGGCGCCAATTTCTTTGACAGTATCGAACGGCGCAAAACCGGGAACTGCCGCACCGTAAGTTTTTGCGGCACTGCATGTTTCGTGTATTATTTTTTGAGTTACAAACGGACGCGCGCCGTCATGAACGGCAATATATTCGCATCTGCCGGAGAGCTCAAGCACACCGTGCAGAGACGAATCGGAGCGCGTAGAACCGCCCGCCACAATATTTTTAAGCTTTGATATAGATAATTCCTTTGCAATATGCCGTATTACGGAAAAGTCTTCGCTTCTTGCAACTACAACTATTTCGGAAATGTCAGGCGAGCGCTCAAATGCCAGAAGAGTAATCCCGAGCATCGGCTTGTCGCCTATCATAAGGAACTGCTTGCTCTGACCTGCGGCAAGTCCCATCCGCGAACTTGCTCCCGCCGCCAGAATAAGCGCGGCGCATCTTTTCGCTTTATTTGAAGATATATCCTTTTTAAAAATCATATCTTTGAAACTCATAGGAAAAACCACCCTATTCAAAATAAACGCGGCATGAGCGCCGCGTTTGTTAAATTGCCTTTTAAATCTATTTTTTCACTTTCTGCCAACAATGGTATATATAATATCCTCAAGCTCTCCCTGGGAAAGCCCTAAGGAAATTATCAACTCTGAAAACATTATCTGCTTTGCAAGACTAAGTATCTTCTTTTCTCCTGTAGAAAGCGGCTTAATACATTCGCGCATAAGGAGCCCCTTTACAACGCTTATTATCTCATAAAGATCGCCCGAACGTATTTTGTCCATATTGTCACGTGAGCGTTTTGTCCAGTTAGGTTCGTCGTCTACGGAGACGCTTGAAAAGATTTCTTTAAAATCATCAACACTGATATTATCCGTTACATATCTAAGCCCGCTGAGACAATCCGCATTGGTGGGGATCATTATTTTCAGATCGCCTATAGGCATTTTAAGAATATAGTAAGATTGTGTTTTACCGAAAGCTTCGCGTTCTTCTATCGTTTCGACAATACCTGCTCCGTGCATTGGATATACTATTTTGTCACCAACATTATACATGGTATTCTCCTTAATATATTATAGCAGGACGCTGTTGTCAACACTTTTATTATATAACATGAAAAAAGCTTTGTCAAATGCGCTGCATATAACAAAATCAAAGAGAATTTTTGTATAAAATATAAAACGGGGCTCTTTTAAAAGCCCCGTTTTAATGTTTGATCAAAATATATCAGATACCAAGCTTTGCTTTCATAGCGGCAAGCTCATCGTCAACGGAAGTATCTACCGACGAGTCGGTATATTTTGCCGCAAGCGCGTCAACATCGCTTACTGCGTCAAGCTCTGCCTTTGCGTTAGCCGTATCGAGCATCTGCTCAGCCTTGCGCTCCATGCGCTCAAAGTCGCTCAGCGCGCCCTTTACGCCTTCTGCGGAAGAACCGATCTTGTTGATGGTCTCCTGCGTCTTTGCAACGGCAACGTTTGCCTTAACGGTATCGCGGCGAGCCTGTAAAGCTGCAATATCGGAATTGAGCTTGTTATAAAGCTGGCGCATTTTGTCTGCGTTCTCTTTTGCAACGGCATAAGACTTCTGAAGCGAAGTAGCGTTGCTTTCAAGCTGCTGCTTCTTGGAAATGAAAGCCTTTGCGTCAGCCTCGTTGCCCGACTTTAACGCCTTCTCTGCCAGATCGAGATACTTTGCGATATTCTTGTCGTTTTCATCGATAAGTCTTCTCGTGCGCGTTTCTTCCGCAATAACGGTAGCAGTCTCGTTCTTTACCTGCTCTAAGTTCTCAGTAGCTTCTCTTAAGTACTGATCTATCATCTTTGCAGGGTCTTCCGCCTTGTCCAAAAGCGCGTTAACGTTTGCCGAAAGAATGTCGCCGAATCTTGATAAGATGCCCATAATTAGTCCTCCTTATGTTTTTGTTGATCATATTATACCACGTATTTAAAAAAGCTTCAACAGCTTTAAAAAAATGACGGCATAACCCTGCCGTCATTTTTTATTTAACACATCTCGTATATGCCTGCAGCACCCATACCGCCGCCTATGCACATCGTTACAAGCGCATATTTGCCGTTGGTTCTTTTCAGCTCGGAAAGAGCCTTGCAGGTAAGGATCGCGCCGGTCGCGCCCAGAGGATGACCCATAGCCATAGCGCCGCCGTTCGGGTTTACCTTTTCGCGGGGCATCGAGAGTTCGTCCATAACGGGGATAGCCTGTGCCGCGAACGCCTCGTTGAGCTCTATAACGTCAATGTCCTTCATGGAAAGACCTGTGATCTTGAATACCTTCGGTACGGCTGCTATAGGACCAAGACCCATAACATGAGGCTCAACGCCGCCCGTTGCAAAGCCCAAAAACTTAGCTATGGGCGAAAGCCCAAGTTCGTCTGCCTTCTCTTTTGACATAAGCACAACGAAGCCTGCGCCGTCGGACGTCTGCGAAGAGGTGCCTGCCGTTACTTTACCGTCTGCTTTGAACGGCGAAGTTAGCGCCGCGAGCTTTTCAACGGTGGAATTGGGGCGTATGCCTTCATCCTTCGTAACGGTTATCGGTTTGCCCTCATCGTCTATTGCTTCTATCGGGATTATCTGCTCATCAAATTTTCCAGATTCCTGTGCTGCCGCTGCCTTTTTGTGGCTTGCTACGGCAAGCTCGTCCATAGCTTCGCGCGATACGTTGTACTGTGCAGCAACATTCTCTGCAGTTATGCCCATCGGCATATATACGCCGGGGATATTCTCCGCAAGCCACTCGTTAAAAACGGTCTTGCTTGTGGAGCCCGCCTTCATGGAAGGCATATACGACATCATCTCAACGCCGCCTGCAACGACAACGTCGGCCTGACCTGCGGCGATCGCGTTCGCTGCAGTAGCTATCGCCTGAAGACCCGACGAACAGAAGCGGTTTATAGTCTGCGCCGAAACGGATACGGGTAAGCCTGCGCGCAGCGTAACAAGACGCGCGATATTATTGCCCTGGAAATCCTGCGGACGAGCGCATCCTACGATGATATCGTCAATATCTTTAGGATCGAGCTTAGGCACTTTTGCCAAAACGCCCTTTAAGACCTGAGCGCCTAAATCTACCGGATGAAGATTTTTTAACGATCCCTTATACGCCCTTCCGACAGGGGAACGCCCGTATGCAACAACAACAACGTTGCCCAATGCTTTACTCATTTAATATACCTCCCAAATTATTTATGCTTTATGATTTTATTATAAGTCAAACTTTTTTATTTTGCAATATTAACAAACATATCAAACATATTTTTGAAAATAATTCTTATTAAAAAAGACATCTTTCCGCGTCAAATACGGCGCGGAAAGACGTCTCGATCTAAAAAACACAATATTTATGAGAGAAATAAATGCATTTGGAGTGGTTAGATCAGATCTCGCGGGTCCACAGCGATGCGAGAGCCGGACCGCCGCCTACGCAGAGGGATGCGCAGCCGATCTTATAATCCTGTCTCTTCATCTCGTAAAGCATGGTAACGATTATACGAAGAGCGGAGCAGCCTACCGGGTGACCTAAAGAGATACCGGAGCCGTTTGCGTTTACCTTCGCACGATCGAGCTTGTAGCCATAGTCAGCTTCGAGCTTTCTTTCAACGCCTATGAACTGTGCTGCGAAAGCTTCGTTGATCTCCCAGTAATCAACATCGTCAAACTTAAGACCTGCCTTTTCGAGGCACTTCGGGATAGCAACTGCGGGACCGAGGCCCATAACGTCTGCCGGAACGCCCTCTGCTGCGATGTAGATCATCTTTGCCATGGGAGTTATGCCGAGCTCCTTAGCCTTATCGAGCGACATAACGATAACTGCCGCTGCTGCGTCGTTTATACCGGATGCGTTTGCCGCAGTTGTAACGCCGTCCTTTATGAAAACGGGCTTTAACTTCGAGATGGACTCCATGGTGCAGCCCTTTATCATATGCTCGTCGTCCTTTAATATCTTATCGCCTTTTCTGGACGTCTTTATGATCGGTATCATCTCTTCGTCAAATTTACCCTCTTCGGTAGCTTTGCATGCGCGCGAATGGCTCAGTACTGCAAGCTCGTCGCACTCTTCGCGGGTAATGTTGTACATCTTTGCAACATTCTCTGCCGTAACGCCCATATGGCCGCCGGAAAGCTCATCGTAAAGACCGTCGTGAAGCATTGCGTCATAAAGCTCTGCGCCGCCGCCCGTAGGAATGCCGCCCATGCGGTAGCCCAAACGCGCCTTCGGAAGAAGGAACGGAGTGCGGGTCATGTTTTCAACGCCTACTACTAGACCTATATCGGTCTTGCCGAGTTGTATATCATTGCAGGCAATTTCCAGAGCGCGCATACCCGAAGCGCAGTTCTGGTTTACGCTCAATGCGTTGCTTTTGGGGGTCATGCCTATGCGCTGTGAAACCTGACGTGCGGGAAGCGAGCCCTGCATAGAGGTATATACCTGACCCATTACGATCTCGTCTACATCTTCCGGCTTTATTCCTGCGCGGTTTATTGCCTCTTTACCTACTGCTATTGCAAGATCTCTTGCCGGAATGTCGGAAAACTCGCCGCAGAATTTACCTATTGCCGTACGGCATGCGCTTACTATTACAACTTCTTTCGTCTGCATAATGATCCTCCTCAATAGTATTTTAATAATATTTGTCTGAAAATTTAGTTTGTTATTTTAACTACAATCTTATTATAGCGGATACTTTTCAATATTGCAATAGTGATATTGCATAAATTTAATAAATAATCTTGAATAATTTCATGCTTCTGTGTACATTTTATATAATTTAATGCAAATTAAAAGAGATTTGCGGTCTTAACCGCGCATCTCTTTTAAAGCTGTATCCGAAATGATAAAAATTACTTTATCATTTCCCGTTAAACTGCGGCTTTCTCTTTTCCCTGAAGGCTGCAGTGCCCTCCTTCGTGTCCTCCGTAGTCATAAGAAGCGAAAATCCCATTGCCTCAAGATACAGGCCTGCGTCAAGATTTGCCGACATCGAATGAAGTATCAGCTTCTTCGCAACTGCAAGCGCAAGCGGCGCGCGCGTCATAAGCTTTCTTGCCACAGCCATAGCCTCATCCATAAGATCGTCCAAGGGTACGCACTTCATTACGAGTCCTATCTCTGCCGCTTCTTTTCCCGTATATTCGCGCCCTGCCAAAACTACCTCTTTTGTTCTTCCTACGCCTATTATCTTTGCAAGTCTCTGAGTGCCGCCAAGTCCGGGTATAAGACCGAGCTTGGGCTCGGGCAGACCGAAGCGCGCATTTTCCGACGCTATGCGTATATCGCATGCAAGAGACAGTTCAAATCCTCCGCCGAAAGCGTATCCGTTTACTGCGGCGATAACGGGCTTTGCGCACGTTTCCAGCTTATTTGCCGCGCGGTCGGCCCATCTCGTTTTAAGCGCCGTCGGCGTGCCTGCGGATGAAAAGCCGGAAATATCGGCTCCGGAGATAAACGACTTGCGCCCCGCGCCTGTGAATATTATTACTTTTATTTCGGGGTCCTCCTCGGCTTCGCATAAGAATTCATAAAGCTCTCTGAAGCAAGATTCGCTCACCGCGTTCAGTACCTTTTCCCTGTTGATAGTAAATATCGCTACATTTTCCTTTACTTCAAGAAGGTAATTCTCGTATTTTTTATTTGTCACAGTATGTCCATCTCCGTTCTTTTAAAAAATTATATATAATATTATAAATATATGTACGCCTTTTTTCAATATAAAACATTTCGTTACAGGAAAAAATATCTAAAAATGCTGTTTTAAAAGGCTTATTTTTATCAAAGATGTTGATAAATCCTTATGAATATGTTAGTATCAGAATATATAGAGGCAAATATTTATTGAAATTACTAAAATTTACGGAGGTATTTTTTATGGCTTGGAAAAGATTTATCATTGAATTCGGTACCGGCGTAGACGTACACGGCATCGATGTAACCAAAGCGGCTCAGAAAGCCGTTAAGGACGCCGTATCGCATTGCTGTCTCACAGGATTGGGCGAAACCCTTGAGATAGAAAACTTTTTGGAGAATGTAAAGGTGGAAGTAAAGATCTGTTCCCCGTTTGCGGACAAGGTGGATCGCGACAAGGTACTGGCGCAGCTTCCTCCCTATAAATACGTTGACCTTGAGATCGTAGAAGGCGGACTTACGGTAAGGGGCACCAACGCTCCCCAGTTCGGAGTTGGCGAAACGATAGTTATGGTAAATGCAGCCATAACCGTATATGTCAACAGATAAAACATTTTCCGTTAAACAGACTTGTCGCCAATGCGGCAGGTCTGTTTTTACATTTTATCATCTTCGTGCATATGATACCACGGAGGTGGCTTCTTTGAAAGTAACAGAATATGACCGTGCTGCCGCCGCAGAGTATGCCATGACATGGGCATATCTTAGGAATCCCCGATACTTTGCATTTGACGATCTCGGCGGCGACTGCACTAATTTTGCATCACAAAGCGTATATGCCGGATGCAAAACAATGAATTTTACTCCCGTATACGGCTGGTATTATATATCATCAGACGACCGCACGGCTTCCTGGAGCGGAGTAGAATATTTTTATAATTTTATAACGACAAACAACGGACCGGGCCCCTTCGCAATCACGACTGAGGCGCATCGGGCGATGACAGGCGATATAGTTCAGCTGGGCGATGAATACGGCCGGTTTTATCACAGCCTTGTTATAGCCCATATCACAGGCGTTTCGAAATTTGATACTATACGTGTCTGCGCGCACAGCAGCGATGTAAATCTTAGGCGCCTGTCCTCATACTCGTTCGCTGCTGCACGTTTTATTCATATATTAGGAGTAAGATCCTGACAAGAAACATCTTCCTGCTCTCCAAGATACAGAATAAGCAGCGCAAGCGCGCCAAGCGCCTTTATAAAGTCTGCATCCTCGTCATTGTCTTTCGCTTCAGACGAAGGCAGCGGCTTTTTTGAGGTGTTCACCGCCGCGTCGCCGTTTTCTTCTGACGCTATATGAAAAGTTATTGAGCTGCTGTCGCTGTAGCTTTTTGCCGCCTTTTGGGCAGATATGTCGGCCTCTTCATTATCACTTAATAACTCATCACGACTTTCCTGCGTTCTTTTGGCAAATTGATTTACGACATAATTCTGTTCATACGCATCATTTAAAAATGCCGATGCGCATATCCGCTCTTGTCCGTTATTTTTCTCGGTTATGCATATCCCGTCAAAAACCAACTTTGTTTCATAGATAAGCTCCCCGTTTTCTGACAGAACGCCCGCATATTCATGTGCTCCGCCGATTTTTGTAAGATAAGCCCTCAGAACATTTTCCACTTCCGATGTAATTCTTATATGAATATTCGTGCCTTTGTTGTCGGCTTCATATTTCACCGTTCCCGTTTTCTCTCCCAAAAGCTGCAGATACTTTTTTATATACATAAACATCGTCCTTCCGCAAAAAAAATAAAAGCCTCATAAATACTTATGAGACTTTTGATACACTTATTCGCAAATGCGTCAGTTTACGACTTTATAACTGCCCTTTATCATTATATATCCGTCCGAAGTCATTCTTATGCCGCGTCCGTCCTCTCTTGGGATTATGTAAACATGATTGGGAGAAATGCTTATATTGCCGGGCAGGTCTATTCCTCCCGTTGTATCTGCGAGACCGTTTTCTCCGGGACATACGGAGACGGCGGTGCCGCTTCTTAAGATCACCTGTGATCCCTCACCTCCCAAGATCGTCTGTCCGCGCGAAACCTTTATTGCTTTGTATGCGTCGGAGGCAGAAGCGCCTTGAGACGATCCCGATGCAGCAACGGCATCTGCCACTTTTGCGTCAATGCGTTTATCTACGTCGGACAGCACATCCTGCTTAAATACGCCTGTAAGATAGCTTAGGCTCACAAGCGGGTCATCGCTGCTTCCGGCGTCGGCCAGAACTATGTATCCGGCTGCCAGCGATGCAAAGATCACGGCTGCGATGACAAGTGCGGCTATTCTTTTTCTTTTTTTCATGGGCTTATACCTCCTGACATTTATACTACGGCTCGTCGTTTAAACCGAAGCTTATACTTATCGCCGTATTTATTTTCTTCATAAGCTCCAAGTCCAGCTTACCTATCCTTTCCTTGAGCCTGCGTTTGTCTATTGTCCTTATCTGTTCAAGCAATATGACAGAATCCTTTTGAAGCCCGAACTCTTCCTTTGATATCTCTATATGAGTGGGCAGCTTTGCTTTGTTTATCTGTGAAGTTATTGCCGCGGCAATGACAGTAGGACTGTATTTATTGCCGATATTGTTCTGCACGATGACGACAGGTCTTACGCCGCCCTGTTCACTTCCTACAACGGGACTTAGGTCCGCGTAATATATTTCTCCTCTTCTGACTATCACAATATTCACACTCCGGATAAATACTCCTCCGATGCGCTCAACGCTTCATTGTCGAAGGCGATGGCCTCGTCTGCCATCTGTGTATTTATTGTACCCATATATATATACCCTTTAATCATGTTTTTCTCATTTGCGGATAATTTTTTTTCGAAGAGCGAGCGCTCTATAAGAAGCTCCATAACTTCCTCCGTTGTAAGCCCCAGCTCAAAAGCGAGTTCTTTTGCAGCCGACGCTGTTTTCTTGGATAAACCCAGATAAATCCTTACTTTTTCATCCATCAGGGAGCGCCTCCGATATATTATATTACGGCACCGTAATATATGTGCCTTCGAGATCAAGTATACATAATATCTATACGCGCGTCAATGTCAGTTAATTCCGCTCACACATGTCTTTATATATCTTTTTCTATCTTTACGGTGTTTTGTCGTAAATATGTCGTAAAAATCGTCGTAAATCAAATGGCTTCTGCTTTAACAAAATCATTGTATTTTTCAAGTGTTTTTTGCTTCGTATCGTCTTGAGCCTCGGCATAAATCGTCATCGTAAGTCGTAGATCGCTGTGCCCCATAAGCTCTTGTATGGAAATGTCAGTTGATCCCGCCCTCTATGTAATTCAAATATCCGGCTTCGCGGCCGTTTAAGATATATACGCGCGGAACTCGCTTCCCTATCTGGCATATCACCTCGTATCCTATCGTGCCGAGGTATTCCGCTATCTTGCAGGCGGAAATGAAATGTTCGCCGTCGTGACCGAATATCGTTACTATGCTCGATGTGCTCACGTCTTCGATATTCGAAACATCTACCATACATTGATCCATGCATACGCGCCCTACAACGCTTGCCGCTCGTCCGTTTATAAGCACGTCGGCTCCGTTTGAAAATATTCGTGAAAATCCGTCGGCATAGCCTATGGGCAGAGTAGCAAGGCGCACTTTTTTAGGCGCGGTATATATGCGTCCGTAGCTTACGGGCGTGTTTTCTTCAATATACTTTATATACGATATCGCCGTTTTAAGCTCCATAGCCGGACGAAAGCCGTACTCTTCTATCGACTCGAGCTTATTGTCGGGCGGAAGGCCGTAAAGGATTATTCCAGGACGCACGATATCGAGGTGCATATCGGGATAGCTCAAAACTCCCGCGCTGTTGCAGCAGTGGCGAAGCCCCACGTTTATGCCTCGGCTCTCAAGTGTGTCGCAGAAATACATGAACAGCTCGAACTGACGGCGCGTGAACGCAGGGTCGTAATCGGCTCCGGAAAAATGCGTAAATATCCCGTTGAACAAAAGCCCCGGCAGTGAGTATATCTTTTCGGCCTCGTCTATCGCGCCGGCATCTCTCGATTTGTTCTGATACATCATTCCGAGCCTGCTCATGCCAGTATCTATCTTCAGGTGTACCGTAAGCTTCTTCCCCAGCCATTCGGCAGCGTCTGAAAACTTCTTTGCCGCATCATATGTATAGACCGTCTGCATTATGTCATATTCGATAAGCTCCGCGGCACATTCGTAAGGCGTATAGCCCAAAATAAGTATCGGCGCAGTAATTCCGCCGTGGCGAAGCTGGCGCGCCTCGTCAAGATTTGATACGCCGAACATATCGGCCCCCATGTCCGAAAGCACGCGCGAGGTCTGTACCGCGCCGTGTCCGTATCCGTCAGCCTTGACTATCGCCATTATCTTCGTCTTAGGCGACGTTATTTTTCGTATAACGCCGTAATTATGCTTAATATCGTCAAGACTTACATCCGCCCAGACGCGCTTTAAAAATGAATTTTTATGCTTCATAAAAAAATGTACCTTCTAAAACTTAAATTATCGATCGCAAGAACGTTTATTTGTCATACCTTATAAGCGCTCTCGGCAGATTGTTTATAATATCGGAAGCCGTCAGCGCATACTCGCCCAAAAACGACGACGCGATATCGCCGGCGCGTCCGTGGATAAACACGCCCGCAACCGCCGCTGCGAGCGGCCTTATCCCCTGCGCGCAGAACGACGCGATAATTCCCGCAAGAACGTCGCCGCTTCCCGCAGTCGCCATACCGGGGTTGCCCGTTGAATTTATATATATCATTCCGTCGGGCGAAGCCGTCACGCTTCTTGCACCTTTTAATACGACTGTGACGTTATGTTCAACCGCAAACCTAAGAGCATTTCCGGCTCTGTCGGCCTCCACCTGTTCGACCGTCATGCCCGAAAGGCGGGCAAACTCCTTCGGATGAGGCGTGAGGATAACGTCAGATGATTTGTTCTGAAGTATGGATATCTCATCGGCAAGCGCATTTAGGCCGTCGGCATCGATAATTACGGGTTTTCCCGAATTTCTTACAGCGATCCTTACAAGCTCGCGCGTGTCCTCACAGTTGCCCATTCCGCATCCTATAAGCACGGCAGACTGCGTTTTAAATTTTTCAACGAGTCTGTCTGTGTTGTTTTTTGAAATATGACCGTCTGCATTTTCAGTCATAGGCATTGCTATCGCTTCAATTATATTCGAGGCCGCGATGGGATATACCGATTCCGGTATAGCCGCAGTGACAAGTCCCACGCCGCTTCTTAAAGAAGCGCGCAAAGCAAGTATCGCCGCACCTGTCATGCCTTTTGAGCCTGAGATGACCAAAAGCCTGCCGTAATCGCCCTTATTTGTATTTTTACTTCGCGGGCGAATGATCTTATCTATCAGATTATCGTCCGTTTCGTATATTTTCATCGAAGCGGCGTCAACGTCGGAGCGCTTTATGCCTATATCGCATATCACAAGCTTTCCCATATTGTCAATGCAAGGATACGTAACGTGGCAGACCTTTTTAAAAGCGAACGTAACGGTAAGGTCGGCGCGCACGCAGCCGCCCATTATCTGTCCCGTATCTGCGTTTATGCCGCTTGGCAGATCAACGGCCACAGTGTATGCGTCCGAGGAGTTTATCAATTCAACAGCCGCAAGATGATCTCCCGTAAGCGGCTTATTAAGTCCCGTGCCGAATATCGCGTCAACGATGCATACGCAGTTTTTGGGCAGCTTCCCCTTCATTTCGGAAACGGTGTAGGTCCCCATTCCGGTAAGGCAGTAAAGCTCATATGCGCGCTTTGCATCGCCCGAAAGACGCGCAGGATCGGACACGCTTACTACGGTTATTTTTGCGCCGCGTTCCCAAAGCATATGGGCGATAACGTATCCGTCTCCCGCATTGTTGCCGCTGCCGCAAAAGACCGCTATCTGCTTTGTGCGCACATCCGAGTTAAAATGCTCCATTATTTGATTTAAAACTCCCGTGGCAGCGTTCTGCATAAGATCGAACCCGGACAGTCTGCCGCCGAGTATCACGTCGCCCTCGATCTTTCTCATTTGCGTCCGACTTACAATATACATATAAACGCCTCCCTTTGACCATCAGTCTTTCTTTTCTGCAATTACTACGGCCCCGGCCGTAGTATCGGTATGAGTTATGCTTAAAAAAAATTTTGCTCCAAGCATCTTTGCCGCTTCGGCGGCCTTGCCGGAAAGCACGAGATACGGCGCGCCGCGCTCGTTATGCTCAACCGACACAGAGTCAAGGCTCATTCCTAAAAAGCCCGTGCCCAAAGCCTTTGAAAAGGCCTCCTTTGCCGCGAACATTCCTGCCGCGCTCTGAGCTGCCGCCTTTCCCTGCGATTTTATATAATCGCGTTCCGTTTCGGAATACACCTTAGATAGAAAGCGCGGATCTGCGATGAGCCTTTCTATCCTTGCTATTTCAACGAGATCGATGCCTACGCCGATAATCATACGTTTCCTCCGGCTTGCAGACCGCAAAAGGCGGCGCGTGTATTTCAAAATATTCTATCATAATTATTCATGTTCGTCAAATTTACGCGGCGCAGTAAAAATCAGATGCTTTTTTGTTGACAAGCAAAAGAAAGAATAGTATTATATTGTAGATAAATATATCGACTGTGACGGCACATATAAGCAAAAGCATTTCGCGATAAAGAGATGAAACGCCGCGGCTGAAAGCGTTTTTTCGCCGCTTTTGTGAAATTTCATGCCCGAGTCGCCCTTCTGAACGCTGCTTTGCAAGTAGGTCGGGCCGTATGCGCTGCGTTAAAGCGGAGTCGTTTTATGACGTCAAAAGTTTCGACCGAAGCGAAAAATCAGGGTGGTACCGCGCATTTTATGCGCCCCTATGTGCAAAGCGCATAGGGATTTTTTATTTTTATATAAAGCAAATAAATATTTAAGTATTTTTGAGGTGAAAGCAATATGAAAGAAAAGCTTCTTAGCATGCATGAGAAGGTAAAAAGCGATCTTGAAAAAGTCAAGACCGCGTCCGAGCTTGAGAACATACGTATAAACTATCTCGGAAAAAAAGGAGAGCTTACGGCAATACTTCGCCAGATGGGACAGCTTTCCGCAGAGGAGCGCCCCGTTATGGGCAAGATAGCGAACGAAGTAAGAGCAAAGATCGAGGCCGATATCGAAGAAAAGAAGGCAAAGCTTTCGGCTTTTCTTATAGAGCAGCGCCTTAAGTCGGAGACCATAGACGTTACGATGCCGGGCCGCGTTCACGCTATAGGCAAAAAGAACCCGCTTACGCAGGTACTTGACGAGCTCTACGACATATTCCTCGGCATGGGCTTCTCGATAGCTACGGGGCCGGAAGTGGAATACACCTACTACAATTTTGACGCGCTCAATATTCCGTCCGACCACCCGTCGCGCGACGTGGCCGACACCTTCTATATTACGGATAAAATAGTACTTCGCACTCAGACTTCTCCCGTGCAGATACGCACGATGGAGAATATGAAGCCTCCTATAAAGATAATCGCTCCCGGACGCGTTTACCGCTCCGACGCGGTCGACGCCACGCATTCCCCCGTTTTCCATCAGATAGAAGGTCTCGTAGTTGACAAGGGAGTTACGATGGCCGACTTAAAGGGTACGCTCGAAGTTTTTGCAAAGTCGCTTTACGGCGACGATACGGCGGTGAGGTTCAGACCGCACAACTTCCCGTTCACCGAGCCTTCGGCCGAAATGGATATACGCTGCTTTGCCTGCGGCGGCAAGGGCTGCTCGCTTTGCAAGAACGAAGGCTGGATAGAGATCTTGGGCAGCGGCATGGTGCATCCCAATGTGCTTCGCAACTGCGGCCTTGACCCCGAAGAATACTCGGGATTCGCATTCGGCATAGGCCTTGAACGCATCGTTATGAGAAAATACAACATAAACGATCTGAGGCTTTTCTATGAGAACGATCTGAGATTCTTAAATCAGTTTTAATTTTGGAGGTAGTGCAGTATGAAAACACCGTTAAGCTGGATAAACGATTACGTACAGGTTACAGATATAGAGGCGCGCGAGTTCTGCGAGGCAATGACTATGTCGGG
Source organism: Clostridia bacterium (assembly GCA_017405765.1). Taxonomy (NCBI): domain Bacteria; kingdom Bacillati; phylum Bacillota; class Clostridia; species Clostridia bacterium. The sequence continues at coordinate 35,960 of JAFQZS010000044.1, read as the reverse complement.
ATCAAAGGTCGAATCCTTTGAATCGACGGGCGACGCAATACAGAACGTAGTTATCGCAAAGATATTAAAGATAGAAAAGCATCCGAACGCCGACAAGCTCGTAGTATGCAGCATGGACGTAGGCAAGGGCGAACCCGTTCAGATAATCACGGGCGCAACTAATGTGCGCGAGGGCGACATAGTTCCGGCGGCTCTCGACGGAGCGAAGCTGCCCGGCGGAAAGTCTATAAAAAAGAGTAAGATGCGCGGCGTCGAATCATTTGGAATGCTCTGCTCCGTCGGCGAGCTCGAGCTGAGCGTCGAGGACTTCCCCGGCGCTATAGAGGACGGCATACTTATTCTTAACGACAGCTACACCGTAGGCGAGGACGTTAAGACCGCGCTTGGTCTTAACGAGGTCATCGTTGAATTTGAGATAACGCCGAACCGCCCCGACTGCCTCTGCATGACGGGCATAGGACGCGAGGCCGCCGCTACGTTCAAAAGACCGTTTAAGCTTCCAAGCCTTAAATACACGCCCGACGAAAACGACAATATAGATAATTACATATCGGCGGAAGTTAAAAATTTTGACCTATGTCCCAGATATATGCTAAAGGTCGTAAAGGACGTCCGCATAGCTCCCTCCCCCGCTTATATTCAAAAGCGTCTCACGATGGCGGGAGTACGTCCGATAAACAATATAGTTGACATAACAAATTACGTAATGCTTGAAATGGGCATTCCGATGCACGCCTTTGACCACAAGCTTATAGGCGGCAGACACATAATAGTAAGAAACGCCGAGGCAGGCGAAAAGCTCGTTACGCTCGACGAGATAGAACGCACGCTTACGCCCGATATGCTCGTTATCTGCGATGCGGATAAGCCCGTCGCGGTAGCAGGCGTCATGGGCGGAGAGCACAGCGTAATAAACGACGATACTACGACTATAGTATTTGAAGCTGCAAACTTCAACGGCCACTCGATACGCACCACGTCAAAGACGCTGGGATTAAGAAGCGAGGCGTCGTCGCGCTTTGAAAAGGGCCTTGACCCTCATATGTGCGAGCTTGCAATAGAGCGCGCGTGCGCGCTTATTGAAGAAACGGGTTCGGGCAAGGTCGTTTCGGGCGTCATAGACGAATGCGGCGTTTTGGAAAGCGCGGCGACAGTAAAGCTTGACGCCGATAAGATAAACCGCTTTTTAGGCGCCGAAATACCGCGCGAGGACATGGTAAAAACGCTTGAGCTGCTCGACTTCAAGGTAGAGGGCGACGACATATATGTTCCCTCTTTCCGTGCTGACGTATCTCATTGGGCAGATATCGCGGAAGAAGTGGCGCGCATTTACGGCTACGATAAGATACCTTCCACACTTTATTCCGGCTCAGGCAGTCAGGCGATGCTTACGCCCGTTCAGAAGTTTGAGAAAAAGGCTGCGGACGTTCTTCTGTCGAACGGCTGCTTTGAGATATTCACATATTCATTCATAAGCCCCAAAGCGTTCGATATGCTGGGGATACCCGCAGACGATAAGCTGCGCGACACGGTAAAAATATCGAACCCCTTAGGCGAGGACACGAGCGTTATGCGTACCACCACGCTCCACTCAATGCTCGACGCGCTCGCAAGGAATTATAACTTTAAGAATACAGAAGCTTCGCTTTTTGAGATATCCAACGTATATATTAAGAACGAGGACGAAACGAAGCTTCCGGACGAACAAAAGAAAATAACTATAGGCACTCTTACGGGCGATTTCTTTGATCTTAAAGGCATAGTCGAGAGTCTTTTTGCAAACCTGCACGTCGGAGGCGCGCAGATACGCCCCATGACCGACGATCCCGTTTTCCATCCCGGACGCGCGGCAGCATACAGCGTCGGCAAGAGAGATTTTGCCGTGCTCGGAGAAATACATCCCCGCGTTGCCGCAAATTACGGTATAGATAAGCCTGTTTACTGCGCAGTAATAGATCTCGCCTCCGCATACAGGTATTCAAAGAAGAATATCTCGTATAATCCGCTTCCCCGTTTCCCCGCGATAACGCGCGACCTTGCGTTCGTTACGGAGCGCAGTATGCTTTCGGGAGATGTTGAGACCGTAATAAAGAAGTACGCCGGAAAGCTTTTGGAAAGAGTAACGCTGTTCGACGTTTACGAGGGCAAGCAGATAGGCGAAGGCAAAAAGAGCATGGCCTATTCAGTCATACTCCGCGACAGAGAAAAAACGCTTACCGATAAGAACGCCGATGAAGTCGTTGCAAAAATACTCAAGGGGCTTTCAAAGGATCTCGGCGTTGAGCTTCGTAGTTAATTTTTGTAAATTGTAATAATAATGTAACATAAATCGCTGTATTTTTGCTTGTAAGTTGCACTTAAGCGTGATATAATCACTAAAAGAGGTGACAGAGGTGATGGCAGTGATGAACGATACTATTAAATTTTCAATCAAAGAAGAGAGAGAAGACGAATTAAAGCGTATACTGACGTCGGTATACGATGCGCTGAGAGAAAAAGGTTACAACCCGATAAATCAGATTGTGGGCTATATCCTGTCAGAAGATCCGACTTACATCACAAATCACAATAACGCGCGCAGTTTGATAAGGAAGATCGACCGAGACGAGCTGCTTCATATACTTGTCCAGTCGTACCTCGACGAATAATATTTTAAAGCGCTCTGCCCCGCAAATGATAAACGCGGGGCAGTCTCGTTTTTCGTGTTTTGTTTACTAAAAGTCAAAAAAGGAGGCTTATGATGGCTCAAAAAAAGAAAGCAAAAGATGATTTTTTATATTATAAGGGCAAACCGTTTGTACGCTGTGACAATACGATATACTACGGAAACATGACCGATCCCCACGTAATCGTGATGCAGGTATTGGAATCAAAAAAAGTGGGCGATCTTGACGTTGCCTCAAAGGTATCCGTTCAGCTCGTGATGACCGATGAAAATGTAAAGCCAAAAGATAAGATAGTGAAACGCATTGAAAAGCCCGGCATATATTCTGCTATGGATATTGCAGACGTATGGCTGGAGCGCGCCAACAACGCAAAAAAATAAGTATTTTAAAACTATGAATTGCCCGCCGCTTTTAAAAGCAGCGGGCAATTGTACCTGATTTCCGGTTAAAAAATGAGAAAATGAGGCGTGCAATATGCATTATAACTACTGTCCCATATGCGGGACCAAACTGAAAGACAAAAAGGCCGGCGACGACGGAGCCGTTCCCTACTGCTATTCTTGCTCCAAGTACTGGTTCGACGGATTTTCAAGCGCGGCAATAGTCCTCGTCGCAAACGAATACGGCGAGATGGCCATGCTTCGCCAGGGGTACATCTCGCACGAGTACTGGACGTATGTCGCCGGATATATGAAGCCGGGAGAATCAGCCGAGGAAACTGCCGTAAGAGAAGTATACGAGGAGCTGGGGCTGAAAATAGAGCGTCTGGAATACGGCGGCACTCATTGGTTCCCTATGGGAGACCAGCTTATGCACGGCTTTATCGGATTTACTAAAAAGAAAGACTTTACGCTTTCTTCCGAAGTTGACGAGGCTGTGTGGGTCCCCGCCTCGGACGCTCCTAAGCTCATGTTTCCCGAAGTGCCCGGCAACACTCAGTATCCGCTTTACAGGCAGTATATGAAGATGACCCAAAAAACATGATCGATACTTCGGCTTTCCCCAAAAATGCGAATATAAAAGAAATACGCCTCATTTGCAAACGCGAACAAACGAGGCGTATTTTATTGTTTAAATATCACTGTTCTATCAAAAGCTTAAGCTCGTCGTTCTTTGCGATTATCAAAGAAAGCAGCTCCTTATACTCGACGGGCTGATGCGCTCTCAAAAGGTCGGTAAGCTCTGCTGCGGGCTCGTATATCGGAGTGAGCGCCAAATTACCCATTACGCCCTTCAGCGCGTGAGCGGCCTCAAAAGCCGCCTTAAAATCGCCCTGTTCCAGCGCATTTTTAAGATTATCAAAGCTCTTGTCGTTTACGGCAAGCTTTATTAGTCTGAAATAAAAGTCCTCCTTCTTCATGCATCTGTTCATTCCTTCGTCAACATTAGCGCCGAACGCGCGCAAAGCATCTAAAGACAGCATAATAATAACTCCTCTGTATTTATTTTTATTTAAGCTTATTTTGACGAAATGCCCAAGCCTCCGTTTCGTGCCTTGGCCGCATTCGTCCATACCCTGTTTTAACGTATGCATATCGCAAAAGCAGGTATTTATATCCGATCACGTTTGTTTACAGTATACCACAACAATATTTATCTTTCAACACAGAGCCGGCGTTTTATGATATATTATTCTTTGGTGAAGGAGGCGTTTATTTCACAGTGAATATTGAAAATTTTGAAAAATGCGTGATGCTCCGCCATACGCTTCATAAATATCCGGAGCTTTCGATGCGAGAACATAACACCGTAAAAACGCTTATGCGCTTCATTTCGGAAAATACGTCGTTTAAGACCGTAGACTGCGGCGGCTGGTTCTACGCCGTAAAAGAGGGATCTGATGCGGCTGCGGGCGCCGTCGCTTTCCGCGCCGATATGGACGCTCTGCCTATTCACGAAGGCCTCGATATCCCCTATGCATCGACCACAAAAGGCGTTTCGCATAAATGCGGACATGACGGCCACTGCGCCGCGCTGTGCGCCTTGGCGCTCGAGCTTGAGCGCGCAAAGTTAAGCCGCACGGTTTATCTTATATTTCAGCCTGCCGAGGAAACGGGGCTCGGCGCCGCGATATGCTCAAAGCTTATATCAGAAAAGAATATAACGGAAATATACGCTTTTCATAATCTTGGCGGCTATGAGGAGGGAGAGATAATATACAGAAACGGTCTTACTCAACCCGCCTCGGAGGGGCTTATCATAAAGCTTATCGGAAAGGAGTCGCACGCAAGCGACCCGGGTTTTGGCAGAAATCCGGCTTTCGCCGTTTCAAAGCTTGCGCTTTATTCACAGTCTCTTTTAAACGGGGATAACACCGGCTTCTTCACGTGTACCGTAGTGGGAATAAAAGTCGGAAGCGGCGATTTCGGCATATCTGCAGGATACGGAGAGCTTAAGCTTACGCTGAGAGCAGAATACGAAAGCGATCTTGCCCGCGCAAGAGAAACGCTTCTCGAATACGCCTCGTCTTTAGCTGAAAGCGAGGGGCTCGTTCTTAAAAGCGAACGCTCCGACTCCTTCCCCGAAACGAAAAACGACCCAAAATGCATAGAAAAAGTTATTACGGCCGCAAAAAAGCGCGGTTTTTCCGTAAAAGAGATGGATAATATGTGGATGGCGTCTGAGGATTTCGGCTGCTATACGAAAATATGTGCGGGAGCCATATTCTATATCGGAAACGGCAGGAAGTATCCCGCGCTTCACACTTCGGAATATGATTTTAACGATAATATCATTCCCGCAGCCGCCGATATGTTTTTGGAGCTTGCCTCAATGTAAAAAACGCTCCCTACTCTTTTTCAAACAGATCTCTAATTCTCAGCGGCGCGCTCTTTTTATCGCTTAAATGGCCGCGCATATCCATCATTACTCCTGCCACCTCGGCTTCAAATTGAGACGCAGGTATCCTAAGCGCGCCCTGCCCTAAAATTATAAGCTGTTCTAGTCCGTCTGACGTTGCTACTCTCACGTTATGCTCCTTTGAGAGCCTGCCCGCCGTCTTTTCGATATATTGATCGGCAGTCTGCGCCTCTTTTGTGAAAACAACGGTCACATTCCCGTGCTTCGTCATATGCTCGGCGCCGCCCTTGACCTTATACGCGTCGAAAACGAGAATGACATTTTGGCGCTTATACGCCGAGTAATTCTGCATTATGCGGATAAGCGTCTCCCTGGCGGCGTCCATGCTTCTTTCCGATACGGCGCGAAGTCCGTCCCACGCAAAGATTATATTGTAGCCGTCCACCAAAAGATAATCCGGGCCGCTTTTTTTATTCTTTGAAACGTATTTTTGAGCGTCCGACTCTTTTTTCTTCTCTGTCGGCTTCATTGCAAGATAACGGTCAGTCTTCACTGGGCCGTAAACATTTTCAAACACGGCCATAAGTTCATCGTCGGAAAAGTCGCGTTTCGTATAAGTTTTCGGCCTTACGGGTGTACTTTTTGGCTTTTTTTGAGAAAGCGCGCTCTCAAGGTGCATATATTTTTCTACCTCGTTCCACTTTACCAAAAAAGCCGTGCCGCCCTCGCAAAAGATGCTGTCGGCTGTATTATATATATCAGCTTCCGGATCGTAGGCTGCCGATGCTATGGCCTTTTTCGGCTCAACGCACGGGCGGTACGCGCAGAACGAAAGAAAAATGCGTCCGAGGCCGTGCGTAAAAGATGCAAGCTCGTCGGGATATTCCCCTATTTTCGATACGGCGGCCTGCCCCGTAACAACGGCGTGATCCGCCGAAGCGTCCGGCGCGTCCACCTTCGCGCCCATAAGCTCAAGATCGTTTAAAGCCCTGCCCAAGCTTTCGCGCGGAAGCTCTATTCTGAAATCGTACCACGGCTCCAAAAGAACGCTTTCGGCGCGCATAAGGCCCTGCCTTACGGCTCTGTACGTCGCCTCTCTGAAATCGCCGCCGTCCGTATGCTTTACGCTTGCGCGTCCCGATGCAAGCGAGATCTTCATATCCGTAATATCTGAGCCCGTAAGCACGCCTTTATGGCGTTTTTCCCTAAGATGAGTAAGTATGAGCCTCTGCCAGTTTTTGTCTAAATCATCCTCGGAGCAGACACTGTCAAATATGAGGCCGCTGCCTTCGGGCAAAGGCGAAAGTATGAGATGTACCTCGGCGTAATGCCTGAGCGGCTCGTAATGACCGACTCCCTCCGAAGGCGCGGCTATCGTCTCGCGGTAAATTATCCTGCCGGCGCCGAACGTCACGTTAATATTGAATCGTTCGTGTATTACTTCTTTAAGGATATCAAGCTGCACGCTGCCCATTATCTGTACGCGAAGCTCCTTTAGACTTTCGTCCCACACAAGACCCAGCTTCGGATCCTCCTCCGAAAGCTGCATGAGCTTTTCGACCGCATCGTGAACGTTTATGTCCGGAGGGAACAGAACGCTGTATGTCATAACGGGTTCAAGCACAGCGGCGGCGCTTTCCTCCTCGCATCCCAGCGAAAGGCCGGGATAAGTGAAATTAAGCCCCAGCACGGACGCGATCTGGCCCGCTTCAGCCTCGTCGGCAGTCGTGAATTTTGCGCCTGAGTATATTCTTATCTGCGTTATTTTCTCCTCGCGGCCGTCTAAGCTCAGCGTATCGCGTACCTTTAGCTTCCCTCCCGTTATCTTCATATGAGTTATCCTGGCTCCGCGTTCGTCGCGCGATATTTTAAATACTTTTGCGCCAAAGCCGTCTTTTTTTTGCGTTTCGGGCGCGAGATCGTATATCGCCTGCATAAGAGCATCGACGCCCGTTAGCTTTAACGCCGCGCCGAAGCAGCACGCAAATACATTTCTTGCCGCTACTTCGGCTTTTATCGCAGCTTTTGATATTTTTCCCGTTTCAAGGTACTCGTCGAGCATTTTTTCCGAGGAAACGGCAATGCTTTCAAGGTCGGGGGCCTCGCAGTCGAAAAACACGCCGCCAAGCTTATTTGAAAGCTCCGAGAGCATCTCGCTTTTCGTGCGCTCGCTTGCGTCCGTCTTATTTACGAATATAAAAGTCGGTATGGCGCGCTTTTTCAAAAGATTCCACAGTGTGAGCGTATGGCTTTGAACGCCCTCCGACGCGCTTACAAGCAGCACGGCGCAGTCAAGCACGTCGAGCGTTCTCTCCGTTTCGGCAGAGAAATCAACATGCCCCGGAGTGTCAAGCAGCGTGACGCAGAGGTCTTTTATAACAATAGAAGCCTGCTTAGAGAATATCGTTATGCCGCGCGCGCGTTCAAGCGCGAAATTGTCAAAAAACGCATTGCCGTGATCGACGCGCCCGATCTTTCGTATCGTGCCCGTAAGATAGAGCATCGCCTCGGACAGAGTCGTTTTTCCCGCGTCAACATGCGCGAGCATTCCTATCACCGTTCTTCTCATAAAAAGCCTCCTTTCGTCACCGATATACGCATTCAACTAACAGTATATCATAAAACCACACTCCCGCGTAAATATTATGAAACATATTCAAAAAACGAATTGCGCGGATATCCGCATAATGATACAATAGACTAAAATACAATAATCATCTGCGAGGTAAATAATATTATGGAGAACAACACGAGAAAGCTTGTAGACGCGATTTTGGAAAGCTACGGACAATATAAGCCCATATGCCGATTGGACGCCGAAAACATTCTCAATAAGCAGATAATAATTGAGGTGCTTGAAAAAGTGAGAAAGCTTCTCTTCCCCGGCTTTTTTGAGATAAGCAAGACGCGCTCCGACTACATTGAATATGCAGTCGGCGATCAAATAGAATTTATAGAGTATAATCTTCGCAGGCAGATAGCGCGCGCTTTGGGAAGCAGCGGCGCGCACGGCGACAAGAGCTACGCAGAGCTTTTTTCGGAAGCGGGCGGCATAGTTTATGATTTTCTGTCGCAGATACCGAAAATACGCGAATATCTTAATACCGACGTGCAGGCGGCTTTCAACGGCGACCCCGCCGCAACGAGCACCGACGAGATAATCTTTTCATATCCCGGCCTTTTTGCAATAACCGTTTACCGCATAGCGCACGAGCTCTATCTTTTAAAGGTGCCGATGATACCGCGTATAATGACCGAGTATGCGCACAGCGAGACGGGCATTGACATACACCCCGGCGCAACTATAGGAAGATACTTCTTCATCGACCACGGCACGGGCATAGTTGTCGGCGAGACCACCGAAATAGGCGACAACGTAAAGATATATCAGGGCGTAACGTTAGGCGCAAAGTCCACGAGAAAAGGACAGCTTCTTCGCGGCGTAAAGCGTCATCCAACCATCGGCGACAACGTGACCATCTATTCGGGCACTACTATTTTAGGCGGCGACACCGTAATAGGCAGCGGCGCGACGATAGGCGGCAACTCCTTTATTTTAAGCTCCGTATCCGCCGGAACGACCGTAAGCGTAAAAAATCCCCCGCTTGAATTCAGCGGAGGACTTTCACAAAACGCCGCAAACGGCGAATTTTGGGACTGGGTAATTTAACACATAGCCATAAGAGGCCCTTCCGATGAAGGATCGGAAGGGCCTCTTTTATGCTTTGCGTTATTTTAATTTTATCTCAATGCATTTTACTTTTGCGATAAAGCCCGCTTTGTTGAGCCAAATGAGCTTTGCGCTGTTTCCGCCGGTCACGTCTGCCGAAGACGGCGACGTCAGTATATCAACGGAGATCATCTTGCCGGTCTTGTCGTAAACGGCAACGTATACGGGAGCTGCTGTCGAAACAACGCCCGATACCGTTATCTTGTCGCCTTCGTAAAGATACGACATTTTCTCGCCGGTAACAGTATCCGTTACCGTGATCTTTTGAGACGGCTTCTTTACGAGCGTAATCATAAGGCTTATGGGATTGCTGCCTACGGTCACGTTCTGCGTGCTTGCGGAGAAATCGTCGTCTCCCGCAAAAGCGAGCGTGTACGTGCCTTCAGGTACGCCGATCATGCTTAATTTGCCGTTCATTACCTTGACGGTGCGGTTTATGCTTCCGCCCAACGTATCCTTGCCCGTAAACGTAAATTCAAGTCCCTCTACCGAGCCGCCGCCCGAAGATCTTACGGTCGCGCTCAGAGTGCGAATAAGCGTCTTTGGCGTAGTATACGTGCCGGATGCGACTGCGCTGTCGTTAAAGCCCGCCTTTACGGCTATCGCCTTTATCGTCATGTCGCCCTTTATCGCGATAGAACCGTCACAAACGGGGCTTTCGGTAGTGGGCGTGCTGCCATCGGTCGTATAATAAACGGTCGCACCCTCCGGCGCCGTGACCGTTACCGCGCTGCCGCGCTCAACTTCTCCCGATGCGGGAGAGAGCACGGGAGCCGCAAGCTTTTCTTTATCGGCCGCCGTACCGGTGCCCGTGTACTGTTCACCCATCGGCGTGCCTGCGTAGCTTTCTACCGTGCCCGCCACACTAAGCGTTACGTCGCCCTCAAATGCGCTGCCCGACGCGGGAGCGATGAGTACCGTCTTGGTGTACGTTCTTACTGCCTCGCCTGCTATATTTGCGGGCGTATGTCCCTGCACGGCCGCTTCAACGGTGAAGCCCGTTATGTCGCCGCCGTCATTTGAGAGAGTGTAGTTTGCGGCGTACAGTACGGAGGCTGCGCCGTTTGCCGTATCCTCCATGTACTTCGTGAACGTAACGTAAATGCCCTCGCTAGTGTATAAAACGTCCTCTACCTCGGGCGCCGTCTCGTCAACTATGGGTATGTTTACCTCAAGCTGTACGGGGAGCACCGGAAGCAGCTTAGTCACGTTAAGTCCGTTCAGGGTCACTCCCGATACGGTCACGGTCGCCGCCGTATCGCCTACGCTCGTGCCGCTCAGACCCGCGTATTCGGCGGAAACGAACCAAAGTCCCTCGGGAACGCCCCAGCCGAAGCGTCCGTCCTCGCCCGTTATCTGTACAGCCTCCTGCGGCATTAAGAATCTCACGTCGTCGGCCGCGTTAAGTCCGGTTATCGTCTTTCCGAACTCGATATTGCCCGTGCCCGTCTTTCTGCCCGTAGCGGAGTCGGTAGTCGTCGCTTCTTTAACGATGTTGCCGTATGAGTCGGCCGCGTAGTAAAGCGTTACCTGAGCGCCCGAAACGGGATTTTCTATAACGCCCTCGTAAACTACGCCGGAGGGGTCGTTATTCTGCGGGGTGGGTTTTCCGTCGGATGTGCGCGGAGTTGAGCTGCTGCTGCTTGAGCTGGACTTTTCATCCTTCTTGCAGTTCGGGTCACGCATCTGCGACGCGCGCGCGCGGCACATGCTGTCTATCATTTTATACGTCTTTACATACTCTGTTGCGACCTCTCTCATTGCGTTCGAGCAGCTCGTGTTTATAACGGTACCCGTGGCAAAGCTTCCGAGCGCAAGCTTTGCGCCTGCCTTCCAACCAAGCTTTGCAAAGCCGCCCCAAACGCTTGCGCCGACTATTGCCACGTCGGTAAGCTCGGCCGCGCCGGAGCTGAAATCAAAGCGGTTGCACGTAGTCTCGAATATGTGGAGCTGCTCCTTGAAGGTTGAAAGCTGCGTCTCGGAGAGAGCCTGATAACACGGATTATTGGGAAGCACTTCGTTTATCTCGCGCTTCATGTCCTTAACGTAGTTTCTGTAACGCTCCCTGCGCTGATTTGCCTGCGCCCACGCCGGCAGACCGAGCAGCGTGCCTATCGTGCCGCAGGGGCCCACGCCGGCCGTACCGAAGCCGGCACTGCCATATCCCAGAGCCGATTCGCTATTACTCTCCTGCTGATAATAGCTCTCCTGTTCGTCAAAATCGAATTCTCCGTGGAACTCATCGGGCGTATGCTCACCCGAACCGTATCCTTCGAGAGGATTGTTCTCGTACGTATGCTCCTGAGGCCAGCCGTATGCGGGGCCGCTCTGCCCCTCCGAATACTCGGCGTACGCAAGCGAAGCCTCGGTATCGCTCTCTCTTAACTCTGCCTTGGGTTCGTTTAAGTTTATAAGATAACCGTAGAAGTCCTTCGTAAGCTGTGCCGTCATGAATACGTAATACGACACATCAGAGGGGTCGGAGCGGTCGATCATGAACGACGCGTTTATAAAGTACGTGCAGTATGCGATCTCTCCGTCCTCCTGCCATGCGTCCGTTATGATATAGCGGTACACCGTATGGCCCGCGTCGTCGGTTATCTGATAAGGCAGTACGTTCTCGGTGCCGTGCGTGTCCTCGGCGATCTTTTGGATATTTGATTTCGCGTTATTGAAAGCCGCCTCCGATGCAAGCTGTCCGCTGAAGTTAAATATCAGGGTATCTTCGCCCTCGTCGGCCATTCTCTCGTTGTGGATCGCGTTGAGCCACGCTATCGTGCCGTTATCCGCGCCGCTCACGTCGTGCTTCATCCTTATATAGTTGAGCTTAAGTCCGCGCTGTGCCGCGACGTCGGCCGCGCGAGCGAACGCCGCAGCGTCAAGGCCGTCGTCATTGCCGCTGAAGGTGGGCACGTTGCCGTCAAACGTAACGCTCCAGTCGTCCTCTGACGTAAGCTCCTCCACGCTTCCCGTATCGGGCGCGATCTCCGACGCGTCCATCGTGCGGTCGTATGCGACCGTCTCAACGGTGTTAGCATCCCACTCTTCGGGTTCGCTCCTCGGTATATACATCAGCTCGGCGTACGTTATCGAATCCCTGAGCGCCGTATCTACCGTGCCGGTGAACGTATCGCCGCTTTGCGTCATCGGAAGGAAGCGTATCTCGCCGTCGTTTGTAAATACCTTCGTTACGGCCTTTACGTCCTCTCCCCACTCGCTCATTATTTCAAGCGCGTCGGGGTTGTCGAACACGGCGTCAAACGATACGTCGCGCATCGAGCTGCCGTAGAAGTTGTACGGCTCGCCCACGTTGATAGTCTTAGTGACATGCTCCGTCCACGTCATCGTAAAGCTTGTAAGCTGCGGGCCCTCTGGATTGTGGAATACCCAAAGCTCGTCGCTTTCTTCGCCCGATGCGGAAAGCGAGGTGAGGATATGCACCGTAGATCCAGTGTCACTTACGTCGGTAAGAGTTACTTCCGCCGTCCAGTCGCCCCATCTGTCGGCCACAGCCTTGCCCGCGCCCGCGCCGTTGTCAAATACCGTTACTTCTTCGTTTGGCAGCGCGCGTCCCGATACCATCACGGTATCGCGGTTCACGTAAGTCGAAAGCGTATCGAGATATGCGCCCGGCCGCTTTACTATGGCATTGCCTATAAGCTGATAATACTGTCTCGTACTGCCGCCGTTATAATTAACATCTGCCGAAAGCGTTACGTCCATATCGAGTTCAAGGCTTCCGGGGATGCAGTATATCGTATATTCGCACGGCAGCTCTATATCGATGCCGCTCATACGATATGAGTCGGTGTGATAAGCATACGACAGCTTGTCGGTATAATCTTCACCGTTTATTACGATCGCCTGTACGGGAGCGCTGTTATAGCAGGTCCAGCCATGATCGCGGTCGCGAACGCCGGTACGCAGCCTGAGACTCGTAAGTCTGCCGTCGTTTATGCCGCTGTCAAGACCTATCTCGCCCGAGAAGGCCACAAGCTCGCCTGCGCTCGAGAAGCTCTCCTGGCTTGCATAAAGCGTTGAGCCGGGCTTAGTAACGTAAACGGCGTTATTTGTCGCGCGCTCGTCGGCGGTCACGCCTTCAAGCTCGGTTATCGTTCCCGCCTCGAGCGTTACGCTCCACGTCTTTATGGTCTCGGGAAGGGCGTCAAAGCCCGTCTCGTCGTTAAGATAGCTTTCATACGCGCCGGGCACGAGAGCGATTTTGTAGCTGCCCGCCCCCGACGGAGCTGTAAACGCAAACGTTCTTTTGTAACTTGTCAGGGAAAAGGCCGTGCTTTTATCTATGAATGCTCCCGAAGCGTCGTACCACGCCAAAACGGCGGGAACGGTGAACGCGGCTTTAAGGTCTACCACCACGCCCGGCCTCGGCACGAGCGTAAACGACGCTTCGCCGCGCGAGGTCGATACGTCAGCCGTCACAGCCGCCGTAGGCTCGAATGCATCGGAGCTTACGGAAACAGTCACGCTGTCCTCGGCGGCCGTACGGTTCAAGGTGTCCGTTGAACTCATAAACATCGCGTCGGAGTAGACGTGCACACCCATTGAAGCTTTATCGGTATTGCCTCCTCCGCTTATCGTTATGTTTACTATGTGAGCGCCGGTGTTGAAATATTTTTTAAGTACGTCCTCATTGCCCTCTTTCGCCTGTATTTTCATATTCGTTTTAAGATTTACGGAGTTTACCTTAATGTCATATTCAGCGCCGTTCGAGGGCGAATCTATGTTGTATCCCGAATAAAGACTGAGATTGCTTTCGCCCGAATATACTTGTACGTAAGCGCTTACGCCGGGATAAAGCGAAAGCGAAAATGCGCCGTTTTCGTCCGTCACGGCCGAACATGTGCGGTACATATTCTTATAATTCTGCGACGCCACGACTTTTACGCCGGCCAAACGCTTGCCGACTCCCGCGACCGTCACCGTGCCGCTTACATTGGCAGACGGAGGAGCGATCTTCGGCACCGTGACGTTAAGCACGCCCGACGCGGCGTCAAACGAATACGTATATCCCTCTTTATTGTCCCAGTCGTATGCCGCGTAGTTTTCCGAGTCGCGGTTAGGCGTGATGGAAAGCGTAACTTTGCCGCTCTGAGAAAAATCGCTCGTTACGATGCACGGCGTATAAAGGCGCTCGCCGTCTTTCATATAGAGGCTTCCGGAGTATCCGCGGTAATCCTCGGGGCGCGTAAGCCCAACTACGTTAAAATCGTTCAATGCGGCAAGCGAAAGCCCCTTTGACGTAAGCGCGATCTCGCCGGAGTCGTCGCTTACTTCGCCGTTATATTCGCCTATAATGGTGCGTTCGCCGTTTACGTAAGCGTAAAGCTCAAGCTTTGAAAATGTCCTGCCGTCGGAGAAATACCACGATGAAAGCGTTGCAACGCCTTCTGAAACAGAAACCATGTAATAGCTTCCCGAGTCTCCGAAATATGCCTGGATCCACATATATCCGGGCAGGTCTTTTAAAGAATCCGGCACAACTGCGGTTACGGCAGGCTTTTCCGACCAGCGGGCGATAAAGTTTATGCTGCCCTTTACGGTATATCTGTCGCCGGGCTGATAGATCTTGCTTCCGTAGCCCCAGCCCTCGAAGGTATATCCCCCGCGCTGCGGCGCGGCGGGAAGCTTTATCCTCGTGCCCGCCTCAACTGTTACGGGGTCGTATGCGCCGGTATAATCGGCTGCTCCGTTAAGCCTGTAAGTAACGGTATACTTAGGCGCAGGCTTTATTTCGAGCGTAAACGTCTTTGAAACGCTTTCGCCCTTGCTGTCAGTCGCAGTAACTGTAACGCTGTACGTGCCGTCCTCGGCGGGCGTTCCGCTTATCGCGCCCGAAGCGGCGTCAAGCGAAAGACCTTCGGGCAAACCGACAGCCGACCAAGAGCTTACATATGATCCGCGAAGCATTTCGTTATAAGCGACCTTGGCAAATCCCGCGGGAAGCGTCTCCGTAGTTATCGAAATCACCGTCGCTATCTCGTCCGTAATATGTACTATGCCGTCAGTGTGGTAATACTCGTCTTCATATTCGTCGGAAATATACGTCCCGTTCGAGGTGACGACTTTAAGGCGGTAGTCGCCCTTCTGGGCGTTCGGTATCGTTATGTTCTGTATCCAGATATCAACGCCCCAGTCGCCGTCGCCCTGAAATACCTGACATTCGTTCTCTCCGCCGTATGAAGGCGTCAAGAGATTATACTTGTTGGCTTTTGTCTCACTGTCCACAAGCCACACCTCTTTTATGGTGCAGTTCTGCGAAACACTGAAAAAACCGGAAACGGACAGCTTGGCCTCCCCTGCCTCATTTAAGGTGAGATTGCCGTCTACAGTTCCGTAGCCATAACTCTCCATTCGGTTGTTGTCGTAGAAGCTTGCTTCAAGCCAGTCCTGACTTCCGGCCAGCGCCACCGCAGGCAGTATCGTAAGGCACATGGCTATCGCGACTATCATCGACAGCGTGCGCATGAACTTCTTGTTTTTCATAAGCCTTCCTCCTTATATCTCCCGCGTCCCGTAAAAAAAGTCCGCGTCAAATGCGTTTTTTCGCGCCCGCCCTCCGGTTTCGGGCCGTCCGCGCGAATATATAATACTTCGATTATATAATACACCGAAAACGCGCGTTTTGTATACTGCGTAAATACGCAGTTTTGCGGGAAGCGCGAAAATTTTGCCGTGCCGCCGAAAAAAAGTCCTGCCAAAGCGAAAAAAGGGCCGCCCGCGGGCGGCCCTTTTTTGAAAGTCTTAGCTTATTTTACGTTTATCCGTACACATTTCACCTTTGCGATAAAGCCCGACCTGTCGAGCCATATCAGCTTCGCCGTATCGCCGCCGCTTACGTCGGCCGTGCCGGGCGCGGTAACGATATCGACCGAGATCATCTTCCCGGATTTATCGTATACGCCGACGTATACGGGCGCGGACGCCGAAACGTCGCCCGACAGGGTCACCGTGCCGCCCGCGTACGCGTACGACAGCGTCTCGCCCGTCCTTTCGTCGGTCACGCTGTCGGAAACGGTCTCGGACAGCGTGAACGTGCCCGACGAGACGTCGCTCAATTCGCAGCCGGGGCACACGGCAACGGCCCTTACCGTCATATTCGCGGTGACCGAAACGGGGCCGCTGTAAAGCGCGCTTTCGCGCGTCGGCGTACTGCCGTCGGTCGTGTAATAGATCTTCGCGCCTCCTGCCGCGGAAATCTCCACCGGCGAGTTCGCCGCAACGCAGCCGCCGTTCGGCGAGAGCGTCGGCGCCGCCGTCTTCGGAATCGTCGAAACGGCCGCGTCCGTCATCATGAAGCTTTCGTTCATCGTCTTGCCCGTATAGCTTGCGGCGGACTTGTCGACCGTAAGGCTCACCTTTGCGTCCGCGGGGATGTCGCGTGCGAGCATTATCTCGCTTGCGAACGCGGCGCCGCCCTCCTCTTCGGCGTCTGCGAACTCAATATCCGCATTCGTAAGAGCCGCGTTCGCGCCGTCTATGATTACCGTGAACTTATCGGCCGTAAGCGTATTTACGTCCATATACTGGCTGAACACGATATACACGCCCTCGGTCGTCGCCGTCGCGGATACGACCTCGGGACGGTCGATGCGCCGGAGGTTTATATTTACGTCGAGCTGCTCGGGAGCAACGGGCATATACCACGTTCCCGCCGCCTGTGCCGCGCCGTATCCGTCGCCGCCGGACGTCGTATAATCCTCGTAGCCGTCCTTCATGAAGGTCACGGACCACTTGCCCTCGGGCACCATCCACTGATAGAAGCCGTTCTCATCGGTCACGTAGGGGTTAATCTGGTCGTATTCCTCCGCGTACCACGGCGTGCGCTCTCCGCTGTCGGATACCGTATGGATAACGGCCGAAACGCCCGCGACGCGGTTGCTCTTTACGCCCTCGTACACAATGCCCGAGGGATCGATTACGGGCTTGCGCGTAGTCGGTACGGGCTGCGTTATAACGGGCGGGAAGAGCTCGGGTATCTCTATCGGCGGAGTTCCGGGAGTCGAGGGGGGCTGTCCGGGCGGGGTGCCGGGGCCCGAGGGGCCGCCGGGGGTGCTGGGCGTGCCGGGCGTTACGGGCGTACCGGGCGTTACGGGTGCGCCGCCGCCTCCGCCGCTTCCGGGAGCGCCGCCGCCGGGATTGGAGTTCGGATCGGCGGGCAGTCCCGTGCCGCTGCTGCCGGGGCCCGACGTGTCGGAGCTTTCGGGCGGCTTCGCCGTGTTGCCGCCTCCGCCGCCTCCCGCGGCTTCCTTGTCCTTATCCTTGTCAAGCTCGGGCGGCATCGGGTCGGGCGGCATAAGGCTTCTGTCCACCTTCCAGCCGCCTGCCTCTATCTCGTCAAGCGCCTTGTTGAGTCTGTCCCAGTCGTCCTTCATCGTCTGAAGCTCCTTCTGGCGCGTCTTCTTGTTGTCGAAGATCCAGCCCCAGTAATTCGAGTAGTACGCGCCCTCTATCTGGCCCTTTACGTACTTTTTGCAGGCCGTTTCGACGCCCGCGCCGACGAGGTCGTTTATGAACGCGCCGTTCGACGTGATGGCGTCGTCCTTCGCCTTGTTTACCTCTTTTAAGAACTCCTTGCCGCGCTTCCACAGCATATTGTTGAGCATACCGCCGCCGAGCTCGCCGCGCGCAAGCTCAAGCTTCTCCCAGCGCGGGCCGTTGAAGCCGCCCGGGTCGAGCGCGATGTTCTGCTCGATGGAGGCCACCATCATCTGATAAAAGGCCGTTTTCGCGTCGCCCGACAGATGAACGCCGCCGGGCAGCGTCTTCTGAAGCACGGCCGTCGCTTCGCCGCCTTCAAGTCCCGCCGTATGAGCCGCCGCGGGCAGGTCGGTGTCGATATATCCCGCCTCGCCGCCGCCGATGAGCGCGTCGAGCATCTCGAACGCGTTGAGCCACCGTATCAGCGCGACGTAGCACCTGGTCGAGGTATTCCAGCCCTCCGATACGTCGAAGGGCTCGCTTCTTTTATAAGTAAGCTTCGCGGTATTGCCGTTCTTCGTATTCCACGACTCCTCCGTATACGTCGAGGGCGTTATCGTCGTGCGCGTCCACAGCGTATAATTCGGGCTCGTCGCGCGGCGGATTATCACCGCCGTTGGAACGCCGTCCACGGACGAGAGCCGCGTATACTGGTAGTCGTCTATATACGGATACGTTATGTTCTCGCCGTCGTCGTCGGCAAAGCAGGAAAGATTCTTAAGCTCGCTTTCGCTCTTTCCCGTGAATTTGTCAAAAAGCGTGCCGAACTCGCGGTTCGCGCGGTTCACGTCGTCTATCATGCCGGGCGTCGATTCGTTCGTCACGGTGAACGTCGCCTCGTCCGCCTTCATCTGCATCTCGCGGGCGTGCTCGCCGTTCTTTCCGGTAAGCGTTATGCCCTGCGCGCCGAGCTTGCTCTTTACGTCGTCGTAGGTGATAACGCCCTCGGCGCCGCAGTCTATGCCCTCGCTCATAAAGTCGGCCCAGTAGCCGTAGTTCTCGGCCTCCGCCTTTTCCTGCTTTTCAAAGTCATGGTTCGTAAGGAGATGAACGGGCGCCTTCGGCGTATAGTCAAGCTCTATCGAAGATGCGCCGGGGTCGGCCGCCTGAGTTACGGGCTTTGGCGTATATTCCACCCAAACGCCCGAGGGCGGATTGTTCCCGCAGTAATAATCGGGCGTTACCCACGCGCCGAGTCCGCTGTCGTACTTTGCCGTAAGCAAAGCGTCGCCGTCGCTTCGCGGCAGATGGACAATAACGTCCTCCACGGCGCCGCTTTCGGTCACGGTGCTTCCGCCGCTTTCAAAGGTGAGATAGTATCTTACAGGTTTCTGCGGCAGATAGTACCAGTATCCGCTTTCCGTATACCATCCGTTGTCCCAGAGCGTCTCAAGGTAGCCCGCGTAATTCGACACCTGTATCTTATCGAGGGCGGGAAGGGACGGCGTGTACGTTACGGTCTGCGGAGCCGCGGTGTACGTTATCCCGTCCACCGTAACGGTCGCGCCGATCTGATGCTCCTCCCAGCTAAATGGGTCGCCTAAATCGAGTATGGCGGTATACTTGTTGCCCGAGCCCGTATAGGCCTCGGCCGCCGCCGCTCCGTCGACCGTTACGATCACCTTCGAGCGCCTCGGCGCGGTGCCGTATACGGATACCGCGGTACCCGATACGGTCTCGGGCGCGTAGACGCTCACGGCGGGCGTATTTACCGCGCCCTCGCCTACGTAATCCTCTCCGCCGCCGTCAAGGCGCACAAGCGCCACGGCGGTCACCTTCTCGTAGTTCGAGCGGTAGCTCTGCCACTTCACCGTAAGGGGCCAGCCGCCGTATACGTTTACGTCGGGGACGTCTATTTCGTAAATACCTTTGAACGAGCTTTGATCGGCTCCGCCCGTGGTCCACTTGACCTCGCTTCCAGCGCGTATGCCGTTAATGTACACGCTGCCGTTCAATATAAGCGCCGACGAGGAGTCCGTGCCGCTCATCTGGTTCGTGACAAGCCTTACCGTGCACCGCCTGTACGGCGCGGGATCCTTCGGCTGCACCGTTACGCGCACCGACGCGATCGCGTCGTCGGCCTGAAGCGTAAGCCCGGACGCGGACGCCTCAAGGAGTCTCGCTCTCGGGTACGTGTTCGGAAGCTCGCCCAGGTCCACCTCGCGGGTCTCGTAAGTCTCCGTGCTGTCGACGAGCGTTAAGGGCTCCGACTGAATGTAAAGCCCCGTGCCCGCCGCGTCGAGCGAGTTCTTCGCCTCGGTCAGCGTCTCCGCGGCCGCGGCGTAGGGGTACGCCTCATAGCTCGTTAAAAGCACGGTATAATTACCCGTCATCAGAATATTCGTCGAGCAGGAAAAGAGATTGCTGTCGCCGCTTACGTGATAAGGCGAAATGCGCTCCCAGCGGCTCGCGGGCTCTTCTCCCTTGAATATGCGGTAATAGTACGCGCGCTGTACGGGCAGGGAGCCCCTGAGGCGAAGAAACGTGCCGTAATACCACGTCGCGTCCGAAAGCACCGCGTTCTTGTCCGCGTCGAGCGTTACCTTTTCGTTCGCGTAGCTTGAGCCGGTGCTAAGCGAAACGTTCAGCGTTTCGCCCGCGCTCAAAGAATCGATATCCTCAAAATAAATCCTGTAATCCCTGTTCGCGGTGTCCCAAACGGCGGCCGCGGACGCGGGGACAACGGCGCCGTCGCTCTTTGTGATACGGCAGCTTGAGTTGTAAAGGGTGCTGCCGTCCAGCGTAATATATCCCTGCCTCAACCGAAGCGCCGTGTTTCCGAGCGCGAGCGTATCGCCCGACCCGGGAGCCGAGAGCGTCATGCTCCTCGAAAGATACCGCGTGCTGTTCGATGAAAGCACGGCGGTCACGTTAAGGTCGTCCCCCATGGGAACGCCTCCGATGCTTATCTCTCCCGTGGTGGTCGAGGTGTACCCGGGAGTGCTGCCCGTAAAGGTCCGGCTCTTTCCGTTTTCCGCCGTAACGGTCACCGTCATGCGTCCGCCTAAGGGTACGCCCCTTTCGTCGCAGAGCTTCGCGGTCACGGTATACGTCGGTCTCTCGGGCATCGTAAGATCGGGATGCTCGGTGTCGGTCGCGGCCATACCGGACGGGAGATAAAAGACGGCTTTATCGCCGCAGGGCACTGCGCGCACGAAAAGGTCCGTGCCGCACACGAGACTGTTGCCCTCGCTTACGAGATTTGCGGTATCGGGGTCGGGCCCGTCGTACCACTCAAAGACGCCGTTCCACACGTTCGTAACGGGCGATACGCAGCGCATTTCCGCGGGCGAAACGGTAAGGGAAACGGTCTTACTCTCCCCGTCGTTTGCCGTGAACGCCGCTTCGGCGTATGTATAAGTCTTCGTCCCCTGCGAAGTATAATACGAGCCGGTCACGGTCGCGGTATAATCGCCCGCGCCGGGACTTGCCATCGTAAAGGCGCCGCCCGCTTCGGGCACGGGCCATAAATAGTATTCTGCCACCGCGGCGCCGTTCTTCTTTACGGTAAGCATATTCGTAAGGTCGGCGTTAAGGCCCTTGTCGAACGTGAACGTAAGCTTCGGGTCGACCACCGTTATCGTGCGCGATAAGGTCTCGCTTAAAACGGTCACGTCGCCGACTCTCTCGGCCGCGCTCACGCTTACGGCATAAACGCCCGCTTTTTTGGGCACGCCGCTTATCATGCCGGTATTATTATCGAGCTTAAGCCACGAGGGGCCGTCCATCGAATACGTGATCGTGCCGCCGCTCTGCGCGACCGCCGTCGCCGTTCCCGCATAGCTTTCGCCCACGCGGCCGCTCTCGGGCAGGCCGCTTAAGGTGAGCACGGGGCGCGGCGGCGCGGGCACGCCGTCAACGACCTCGACCGTGCCGACGGCGGTATGCCATTCGTCGGTAAAGTCGGTCGTAAAGAAGCTGCCCTTGTTCGTGACGAACTCCGTCTGATATAAGCCGGGCTCAATGCCCGAGAGCGTTATATCCTCTATCCACAGGCCGTTATACATGATATCGCCCGGCACGCCCTCGTATCCGCCGGTCGCACCGGCGGGGATTTGGCCGTTCTCGAATACCGTACCCGTCCTTATGTGGGCGCCGTTCGTAACGAGATAAACGGAGTTTATCTTATACCCCTCCCCGAGGCCGCCGGAGAAGCTGAATTTAATGTCTCCGTTCGAGTCCCTGTAAAGGGTGCCGCTGTACGAATAATCGCTATGGCTCACAAGGTCGTAATAGAACGCCTCGGGCTCTGTGTACCCCGCGAACGCCGTCATCGGCAAGAGCACAAGGCACATCGCCGCCGCGATCGCCGTCGCCAGCGTCCGTTTAAGCTTTCCGTTCTTCATTTCCCTTCCTCCTCTTCGTTTTTTCGTGAATTTATGAAAAGTATATAGTTATTCGAGTATATATTACCTTGGAAACATACAATTTGTATACTGCGGAAATACGCAGTTCCGCAAAAAAAGCGCAAAAAAGCCCCCTCTTTCGCAAAAAGAGGAGGCAGATTTTACCGATTTTTAAGAACGCGCCGTCAACGGCCGCTCATCGTCTCGTGGTAAATGTCGGTAAGTCCCGCGCGCGTCGACGCGCCCGTTTTTTGATAAAGCGCGGTAACGTAAAGCTGCACCGTTCGCGGACGAATAGAAAGCCGCTCACCTATGACCGTCTGCTTGTCCTCGGTAAGCACGAGCTCGCGAAAAACGTCCGTTTCGCGCTGTGTCAAGGTATATCGCTCTTTTATCAAATCAAAAACGTCTTGGGGCATATTATTTAAAGCCACGGCGCCGCTGCTTGACAATGAAGGCTCCGTGAGAGCTTCCGCCGACATTCGTTTTCCGCCGCCGAAGGCCATTAGGATTATTATCAACGCAAGCATGGCAATGTCTACGCTCAGCACGGCAAAATCGGGCAGCGAAGAAAGATGGACTGCGCCGCCTATAAGCACTATCGCACTGTCGATCACACGTCCCATAGACGCCCACAGCGCCGGATGCTTCGTTCTCTGGGCAAGCCGCCAGAATGTCAAGTTATAATACGATACAGCTCCGGCTATCCCGCAGTAAAACAGACACATGTTAAGGCGATAAGCGTCGGCATTGGAAGTAAGCACGCTGTTAAGCAGAGCCGCAAGCGCTATGCAGAGCGCGGCCACCTGCACTATTCTTCCGTTTCCCCTGTCGCCTATAAGCGCGAAGAAAAGATAGCACGGTATAAGGATGAGACGCGGCCATGTGTAAACATTGAAATCAGTATATCCCGAAACTATTTGCAGATGGTGGATATATCCGTTATAGAAGTTTGCGAATAACAATAACGCCGCAGCAATAATACACGAAAACAGGATATGCTTTTTCGAGATCTTTTGCACACCTGTATTTTGGGATGATATTTTGGCGTTCTTCGGCGTTTTAAGAAGCATTAAAGCCGTAAAAACAAATGCTAAAAGCATAACGGGCGTCAAAAAAGGCGTTGTACCCCATTGAAGCTGCAGCAGGAACTGGAGAGCTACGGCTGCGCCGTATCCTATGCCCATGATCTTTGCGACCTCTGCTTTCGAGGCCGCAAGAACGCTCATTCGCTCATACAGCGCACCGCACCAAAATCCCAGACAAAGCATAGTTGCATACGTTACGATAATATAAGATCCCGAGCTTTCCGAAAAAAGCATTACGGCGGCGCCTGCAAAAAAGACGCACAAAACAAAAGCCGTTATGCCCTTTCCCGCACGCTCATCTTTTACTGCCGCGCGCATAGCGGCATATGCAAAGAAGCCGAAGAGCACGAATATCTGGAGAGCATAATATACATATTCGCGCTGATCGACGGGAAGATAACCCTCGCCCGCATGATTAGCCGTACTGAGTATGCATAACTGCAAAAAGATCGCAGAGGAGAACATTACCGAAAGAGATATGTTCTGTTTTGTTTTCTCTGACACGGCTTTCTCCCCCTTTTCGCATTTGAAATCACGTTCATATTATACTTTTTGACATATAAAATTTCAAGAGCGAAACAAAGCTTAATAAATTTCCAAAAAACAAGGAAGCGCGGGAGCCGCCGTCCCGCGCTTGATTCTTTATGTTATATGCATATTTATCTTTTTTGAACGAGAAACTATCGTCCACACAGTCGAGGATGCGACGGCGAAGCAAAGCATCGTAATGCTCAGTCCCAAAACATAATTGCTCCAGGGAAGCGAGCCTATGAACATGCCGATGCTGCCGAACAGCACGTTTGAAAAGTTTAGAAGCGCCGACGCCGAGCCCGTGTCGCCCTTTTGCTGGTCGAGCAGTATATTCGTCGAAAGCGGGCGAAGGAAGCTGTTTGACATAGAAAACGGTATCATGCAGCATAGAAAAGCTATCGGCGACTTATTGCCCACAAAGAACAAAAGTATCGATATGACGATGCCGACGCTCACGGCAATACGCATAAGCAGCCTTTGCGAGACCTTCCCGTTCAGACGCAAAAATATCATCGGCCCGAGCACTCCGAGACCCGCGTTCGCGGCAAAGAATACGCTGAACATCGTTTCGCTGAGTCCGAAGTAATCAATATACGTGTACGACGCTATCGCAAGGTACGCCATGAAGGGCGCGAAATAAAGCGATACCGACAGAAGATACGGCGTGAAGTTTATGTTCTTCGCGACGACGAAGATCCTTCCGAGCGACTTTAAAACGCCGCCCTCGTTTCGTTCATCATCGTGTATTGATTCCTGGAAAAGCAGCGTGGTTATTATTCCTACCGAGGCTATGCCCGCAAGCACTACGAAGACTACGCGCCATATTGCGAATTTTACTATCATTGCGCCGATCACGGGCGCGATTATGGGCGCGAGTACGGTCATGCTCTGAACTACTGCCAGCGCCATCGCGCGGCGCTCGGCCTCGAACGAGTCTTTTATTATAGCAACGGACATCGACGCCATTCCCCCGCCGCCAAGCCCCTGCGTTGCGCGCACGAGTATCAGAAAATACGCGTTCATCGCACAGGCGCACAGTATACTGCTCGCAACGTATATGCAAAGCGCCGTGAGCAGTATCTTCTTTCGGCCGTGTCTATCGCTTAACGGGCCGAAAAAGAGCATACCCACCGACATAAAGAGAAAAAATACCACGAGAGTCAAATTTACGATTATCGCCGTAGTGTCGAACTGATGCGCCATATTCGGAAGCGACGGCATATACATGTCCGTTGAAAGCGGGCCTGTCATTCCGAGCAGTGTAACGAGAAAAATAAGACCGCCGTTTTTTAAATATTTCTGCTTTACATACATAAAATTCTCCCATATATGTTTTTTTGATCCTACCCGATCATGCTTTTGATGCATTGTCAGATCTCAAGACGGGCGACATCCTGCATATGCCGAACGTCTGTATTTTTGCTGATTTATAAAAATCTGCGTAAAAAAGCTTATCTTTTTTATATCCTACAGTTTTAGAACCGTTCTCAGCGTATCGATCATTTTATCCGTATCCAGAGGCTTTGCTATATGCCCCTGCATACCGGCTTCCTCGGCCGCCTTTTGATCCTCCTTAAAAGCGTCGGCTGTCATTGCGATGATCGGTATGTTTGCCCGCGCCGGATCGTCGAGCGCCCGAATGGCACGGGCGGCGGCATAGCCGTCCATTATTGGCATTTGAATGTCCATAAGCACTGCGGCATATGTACCCGGGCTTGCCTGCGTCACTGTGTCAACGGCGGCCTTTCCGTCGCTTACGCAGTCGATAACGAAACCTTCATGCGATAGAAGCATTTGCGCGATCTCCTGATTTACGGGGTTATCCTCGGCCAAAAGCAGGCGTATCCCCGAAAAATCGGGGCGCGTTCCCTCTGGCTTAGTTGCGTCGTTCTCGGGCGCAGCGGCAAGCGGAAACATAAGCCGCATCGTGATCATGGTCCCCTCGCCCTGCTTTGTTTTTACATCTATGACGCCGCCCATTTTATCAACAAAGCTCTTTGTGATCGCCATACCGAGACCTGTGCCCTGTGTTTTGCTTACTGTGCTTGTGCGTTCACGCTCAAAGGGTTTAAATATGTTTTTTACAAATTCCGGGCTCATTCCTATGCCGGTATCGGAAACAATAAACTCGCAAACTACGGTGTCGTCCTTCTTTTCGACCTGCCGCATGGAAAGAGTGACGCTGCCGCCCTTTGGAGTAAACTTGCAGGCATTGCTCAGAAGATTCATAAGCGACCTGCTAAGCTGACTTTTGTCGCACATGACCCATGTCTTTTTATGCTCCCAAAGCCTTATAAAGTTTATGTTTTTGTTCTCCATCTGCGGGGCGAACAATCCCTCAAGCTGCGAAAGCGTTTCTTCCAGACATATCCGCTCAGGCTCGAGCTCCAGCTTACCGCTTTCAATGCGGCTCATTTCAAGAACATCGTTTATCGTATCAAGCAGCTGAATACCTGCCGTCTCAATTTTCTTAAGATAGCCCTTTGTTTCCGAAAGCGATGTCTCTTCACGATTCGCGATAGCAGTGTATCCGATGATAGCGTTGAGAGGCGTGCGAAGGTCATGGCTCATATTCGACAGAAAGCGTGTCTTTGCTTCACTTGCCTTTTTTGCCGCTTCCATCTCAGCCTTAAGCTTTCCGTGCTGCTGTATCCTGTCCGAAATACGCTGTATAAGGATAAGAATTACAAACACGAATACGCTTCCGCCCAATAAAATGCCCGCTACGACAAAATCAGGTTGTCCGAACAGCCCAACGGCCAGATATCCACACAAAAACAGGACGAGCAGAATGATGGGAAGCCTTAAAATGTTCGCCTCTTTCTTCCAGTCGCCGCGTTTGCTCACACTCTTGGAAAAACGAACGTACTGAAAAATATTCCACGCCATCAATGCCGCGCCCAGGTATATCATTGTATGTATCAAAACATATTCCATAGCTTGAAACCTTTCTGCTTATCGGCTTCTTTTTTCTTCGTCTGCGATCAAAATCGATTCTTGCATTTGATAGCCTAAACAAGCATATCCCGTCAAGTTTTATCTGTCCGCTTTGTTCGTTCGTACTTATACCTTTGATCTCCGTTTTCTTATAAGCAGCCCCGCTTTATGGCAGCGCTTTAAAAAAACTTCTTCTCGACCGACCTTGCGCCATTTGCGATTTTGTTTACATAGGCCGAGCTTATGACATTATTTTAATAATTATATCATTTTCAATAATGGATTTCCACCCTTTTGTAACAAAAAGGCGTCCTATAAGCGAACATCTTAAACTGCGCCGAGTTTTCTCTTTGCGCGCTGAATCCTATAAAGTAAAAATACTACTCTTGCCGGCTGTGCTTGACACAAAATACCATATGCGATATAATTATTTTATAAAGGAATAATGAGGTCCATACTTTTTCAAATATGACAGGAGGATAATAAAATGGCTTGCTTTATTGTACCGGCAGCAGAAGCTGTTATAACCACGATCGCATCGCGCGCCATAAAGAAAAAGGAATTGAAAAATGAAAATCATTCTTCTCTTGAAAAAGCCGCTTCAAAAATCCCCTTCTCAAGAAAGCTCGGCTGGCTTTCTAAGATGCTTTGGGGAGGCAGTGCGCTTTTGGCATTTGAACATATTTGGCACGGAGAGGTCACGCCGTGGTTTCCTTTCCTTACGGCTGTAGGCAATCCTCAGGATACTGCCGATATGCTTAAAGAAATGGCTACGGCAGGCGTTCTTATGGCTGTATTTGTAACCGTCGTATGGCTGGGCATGGTAGCTGTTTCCTCTGCAATAGAAAAGAAAGCCGCGTTTGACGATTCAGCGAAAGGTTGAGTGAGCGCATGACTTTACTTGTTACTGTTTTTGCCGCCGTTATTTCAACGGTGATATGGTATAAAAACGCGCCGGAAGACAAAATGAAGGTAAATATACTCTGCTTTATTTACTGGGGCGCTTCGATAATGTGGCTAGTTGACGCTTTATTTGAATACGCCGAGCTTCGCGCGGATTATTTTACTCCCGCCGCAGGCGATATGCTCAACGATTTCTACTTGGGTCTTTGCGTTACTGCGCTCGGCCTCGTTATATGGCTCGCAGTTCTGCTTATTAAAGATCCGAAAGGCGTTCTTAAGGCCGCACTTTTAAAAAGCAAAAATTAACTATAAAGCGGGTCCGCTCTTTGCGGAGCCGCTTTATTAAAAATCATTCTCTTTTGGAGGAAACATGAAAAACGATACGAAAAACATTTTAGAGGCTGTTAAAAGCGGTAAAATGTCCGTAGAAGAAGCGCTGCTTTTATTAAAAACCGAGCCTTATGCCGACATAGGCTTCGCAAAGGTTGATCTTCACCGGAAGGTTCGCCAAGGAGCGTCTGAAGTGATATACGGGGCCGGAAAAACTCCCGAACAGATCATAGGCATAATTGATACGATGAAGAAAAACGGACAGGCGCGCATTATAATAACGCGCCTCTCAAAAGACGCTGCAGCCGAAGTAGGCAAGGCTCATGCGATGGATTACAGCGAAGACTCAAAAGTCGGACTTATCGGCGGAAAGCCAAAGCCCGACGGCGTCGGCACTATTGTAGTTGCCACCGGCGGCACGAGCGACATTCCCGCAGCCGAGGAAGCCGCGATCACTGCCGAAGCGCTCGGCAACAAGGTAACGCGCCTTTACGACGTGGGCGTTTCCGGCCTTCACAGGCTTTTGTCGCATAACAAGGATATTATGCAGGCGACCGTGATAATCGCCGTGGCCGGCATGGAGGGCGCGCTTGCAAGCGTTATAGGCGGTCTTGCCGACTGCCCCGTTATAGCCGTACCCACGAGCGTGGGATACGGCGCGTCGTTTGGAGGTATCTCCGCGCTTCTTTCGATGCTCAACTCCTGCTCGAGCGGCGTATCCGTAGTTAATATCGACAACGGCTTCGGCGCGGGATACATTGCAAGCATGATAAATCACGTGGAGGCGAAAATATGAAGACATTATATCTCGAATGCTCCATGGGCGCGGCTGGCGATATGCTTACTGCGGCGCTTATCGAACTTCTCCCCGACCCCGACGCCTTTGTTGAAAGGCTCAATTCTCTCGCCGTTGCGGGCGTTAAGTTCATAAAATCGCCTTCCGTAAAATGCGGCGTGCAGGGCACGCATATTAAGGTCACGATAAACGGCGAAAGCGAAGGCTTGGCCGACGCGCTTAACGCGCACGAGCATACACATGTTCGCGTCCGCGCTCGAAGAACTGAACATACGCACGCTCACGGCCATTCTCACGCCCACAGCCATTCGCACAGCGGCATTGAAGACATAAAGCAAATTATCGGCGGCCTCGATATTCCCGATAAAGTAAAAAGCGACGCTTTGGCAGTTTATTCGCTTATCGCAGAGGCCGAAAGCCACGTCCACGGCGTCCCCGTAAGCGATATCCATTTCCACGAGGTAGGAACGATGGACGCAGTTGCCGACGTAACGGCAGTATGCCTTCTTATGAACGAGCTTTCTCCGGATGAAGTGATCGTCTCTCCAATCCACGTCGGAAGCGGTCATGTAAGATGCGCTCACGGCATTCTGCCCGTACCCGCGCCGGCGACGGCTTATATTTTAAAAGACACGCCTATCTACGGCGGCAGTATCAAGGGTGAGCTTTGTACTCCCACGGGCGCCGCGTTACTCAGGCATTTTGCCGCGCGCTTCGGAGATATGCCCGTAATGAAGATGCTCAAGACCGGATACGGCATGGGTACAAAGGATTTTGAAGCCGCAAACTGCGTAAGAGCGTTCTTTGGCGAAAGCGAGGATAGGCGCAAAGAGGTTATCGAGCTTTCCTGCAACCTTGACGACATGACGCCGGAGGATATAGGCTTTGCCTTTGAGCGCCTGTTTGAGGGCGGCGCGCTCGACGTTTACGCCGTGCCCGCAGTTATGAAAAAGTCTCGCCCCGCAACGGTGCTTTCCGTTCTCTGCCGCGAATGCGACAGAGACGCGATAGTAAAGCTTATTTTTAAGTACACCTCGACCATAGGCGTAAGAGAAACGTCCGTGCGCCGCTTCGTTTTGGAGCGAACCTTTGAAACACTTGACACGCCGTTCGGTGAAGTGCGCTTTAAGCTCTCCCAAGGCTATGGCGTCGAAAGGCGCAAATACGAATACGACGACCTTGCGCGAATTGCAAAAGAGAAAAATATGAGCATTTCCGACCTAAGAGCGGCGCTTGAAAAATTATAGGAGCTTTTATGGACAGACTGCACCGAAAATACGATATCCTTAAAGAGGATCTTATAAGCATGAAAAGCGCCGCCGTCGCTTTTTCGGGCGGCGTAGACTCGACCTTTCTTTTAAAGGCCGCGCACGACGTTCTCGGTGAAAACGTGACTGCGATTACAGTGCGTTCGCCGCTTTTCCCTGCGCGCGAGACCGGCGGGTCCGCGTCTTTCTGTTCGCGCGAAGGCATAAAGCAGATAATAATAGACGTAGACTCGCTTAAAATACCGGGATTTAAAGACAATCCTCCCGACAGATGCTATATATGCAAGCGCGAGCTTTTTATAAGAATGAAGGACGAAGCGGCAAAGCTTGGTACGACAAATGTTCTGGAAGGCTCAAACACGGACGATGAGGGCGACTACCGCCCCGGCCGCGCCGCTGTAAAAGAGCTTGGCGTAAAGAGTCCGCTCCTTGACGCCGGTCTATCAAAGGGCGAAATACGCGCCCTTTCAAAAGAGCTTGGGCTTGAAACGTGGCGAAAGCCTTCGTTTGCCTGCCTTGCGTCGCGTTTTGTTTACGGCGAAACGATAACGAGGGAAAAGCTTTTGAAAATTGAAGAGGCCGAAACCTTTTTATTCGAGCGCGGCTTTACGCAGGTGCGCGTCCGTATGCATAACGACACGGCGCGGATCGAGATAGACCCTTCTGAATTTGATAAAATATTATCCCGCGATACGGCGAAAAATATAGACGCCTTCTTTAAATCGCTCGGATTTATCTACGTAACGCTTGACTTGGGCGGATATAAGACCGGCAGCATGAATAAAACGATAGGCATATAAAAATAGAAACGCCCGGGTTTCGGGCGTTTCTATTCTTATGTTCTATAATTGGAGGTGGAGATCCATTCTATTTTACGGCGTTAAATGCGTCTTC
The DNA here is from genome assembly GCA_017405765.1 of Clostridia bacterium. Classification (NCBI taxonomy): domain Bacteria; kingdom Bacillati; phylum Bacillota; class Clostridia; species Clostridia bacterium. Next base: position 5,173 of record JAFQZS010000044.1, on the reverse strand, counting down.
AAGCGCGTCGATAAGATCGAGCACGTGCTCCGTGCCAATAGAAAGGCGTATCGTGTTGGGCTTTATGCCCTGGTCTAAAAGCTCCTCCGGCGAAAGCTGAGAATGCGTCGTAGACGCCGGATGTATTACAAGCGATTTTACGTCGGCCACGTTCGCGAGAAGCGAGAATATAGCAAGGTTGTCGATAAAGGTCTTCGCTTCCTCTTCCCCGCCCTTTATCTCGAACGTGAATATCGACCCGCCGCCGTTCGGGAAGTATTTTTTGTAAACTTCGTGGCTCGGCTCGCTTTCAAGCGACGGATGATGCACGGCCGCGACCTTCGGATGTGCGTTTAAGTACTCGACTATCTTCAGCGCGTTTTCAACGTGGCGCTCGATTCTCAAGGACAGCGTTTCAAGCCCCTGCAGGAATATGAACGAGTGGAACGGCGACTGCGTTGCGCCCGTGTCTCTTAAAAGGATCGCTCGTATGTACGTTACGAAAGCCGCAGGGCCTACCGCATCGGCAAAGCTCAGTCCGTGATACGACGGGTTCGCTTCGGATATCCACGGATATTTGCCCGACTCTTTCCAGTCGAATTTTCCCGAATCAACGATAACGCCGCCTATCGCTGTGCCGTGGCCGCCGATGAACTTCGTCGCACTGTGTACGACTACGTCCGCGCCGTACTCTATCGGTCTTAATAAATACGGCGTTGCGAAGGTGCTGTCAATAACAAGCGGAATCTTATGAGCGTGCGCAGTCTTCGCAAGCTCCTCTATGTCTATGACGTTGGAATTGGGATTGCCGAGCGACTCTATAAATATCGCCTTCGTCTTATCGTTTATTGCCGCTTCAAACGAGCCTTTGACGTCAGGATCAACGAACGTGGTCGTAATATTCGATGTGAGCGGCAGGGTGTGTGCAAGCAGATTATACGTGCCGCCGTATATCGTTTTCGACGCTACGATATTTTCGCCCGAACGCGCGAGCGCCTGCAGCGCATACGATACGGCCGCAGCGCCGGACGCCGTTGCAAGAGCGGCCACACCGCCCTCAAGAGCGGCTATTCTCTCTTCAAATATGCCCTGCGTCGGATTTGTAAGTCTCGAATATATATTGCCGGGGTCTCTAAGCCCAAATCTGTCGGCCGCGTGCTGCGAATTATGGAATACGTAAGACGAGCTTGCATATATCGGTACGGCGCGCGCGTCTGTCACTGCGTCGGCCTTTTCCTGTCCAACGTGAAGCTGTAAAGTTTCAAATCTGTATTTTTTATTTGACATTTTATTTACCTCCCGAAAAGTATTTATATTAAACGATCATGATGCTGCTTTTGTCCGTGCAGTCAACACATTCGGTCGGTACCTGTTATTACGCGGCGGGGTATTTCCCCTGCCCTTTCGTTTATGTTCATGTCACGCCTCCATAGTCTATATTGCCTATATGTTTTATATGTTTTGTATTTTATCACTGAGATTTTACGTTGTCAATACTTTTCGAGAAAAAAATTTCACTTGATATGCGGCGGTAAGCCGTTAATATAAAAAGCGCCGAAGAGCAAAGTGTATTTACTCTCCGACGCTTAAAACGAGTCGTTCTGTCAATATATCGTGACCGTAGTTCCAGGCGTTACCGTTCTTAAGACCGTGACCATATTTTCCTCGGATATTGCAACGCAGCCGCCCGTGGGGCTGTCCTCGCCGCGCCAGCAGTGAAGGAATATCGCGTTTCCGGCGAAAGGCGCGCCCGCCGCGTTATAGCCCAAATCGAGCAGGTATTCATAGACCACGGGGTAGTCTATAAGATGCTCGTCCTCCGAATAGTCGGCGTCGGGATTCTCGCTCTTATATACGAGCGTGTTGTACCTTTTGCCGTTGAGTCCGCTTGAGCACCAGTACATGTCGTCCGTCACCTTCGTGTACGGCACGAGGCTGCCCGGGTCGTCCTTTATGCCGTAGGCCTCGCCAATCACCCACGTTCCGAGCGGCGTTTTCACGTCGCCCTCGGCCTGCTTTCCGGGGCCGTTCTTACCGATAACGGCGGGGCATGTGAAAACGGGCTCATACTTGCCGCTTTTCGCCTGATATATCGTAAGCACCGCGTGAAAATCACCGTCATCGGAACATTTTATGCCTATTCTGTACTCGCCCTCCCGCTCGGTGGAGACGGGCTGTCCGAACAGTATCTGTTCGACCTCGTCCTGCGAAATTATATTCTTATATTTTTTGTAATGCGACGCATCTATCTGTTGATAGATCAAAAGTGCTGCCAAAAGAACTGCGACGCACGATACGATTATTACTGCCTTTTTCATTGGCGATCACTCCCGTCTTTATATTATAAGCATATTGTACCATATACGGCTGCAAAGCACAATACGACCGTTCAATGAAGCGCCCGTGCGGGGCAGGACTTTACGCATTCCTGGCAGAGTATGCAGTCGGTCGCGTTCTTTCGATTGCGCGAGTCTATATTCATCTCTACGTCCATAGGGCAGACCTTCAGGCATTTGCCGCATTTTATGCATTTTTCTTCATCGCACCGTATGCGTATCACGGAAAAATAGCTCATAGGCTTTAAGAAAACGGCAACGGGACATATATATTTACAAAACGCGCGGTTGTCTTTAAACGCAAAAGCAAGAATTATGCCGACTGCATAATATGCGGCGTTTCCTGCGATGAACAGATAAAACATTATATCTTCGATATCGGCCGCATGTGATAAAAACAGGCCGCCAACGAATAAAAGAGAGAGCGCGAATACGACATATTTTATAAATCCAAGCTTTTTTCGCGGCCCGGCAGGCGCTTTATACGGCATAAGATCGAGTATCATGGCAGTCCAGCAGGCGTAGCCGCACCAGCCGCGCCCGAAGAGGAGCGGTCCGAAAATTTTTGCCACGGCGTAATGTATTGTCGCCGCCTCGAATACGCCCAAAAAGAGATAGTACCAAAAGCCCTCTATCTGCATATTCTCGCGGCAGATGAATCCGAGATAAACGAGCATATACAGCCCCACCGCGAACTGAACGAAGCGGCGCGCGTGCGGTTTCTTCTTTGCAAACATGGCAATTCCCGCCGCGATGCAGCCGCCTATGTATGTAAAATTAAAAAGATAGAATATATTGTCCCTTGCAAGCCAAAGTATTACGGCAACGGCTTCAAATATACAAAGAACGATTATCGAAGGCAGATACTTTTTCATTTTGCTGTCATTCTCCCGTGGTCGTTATATTTTGATGATACCATGCCCCGCTTTCCTTGTCCATATAAATGGCCTCGCAGGCATAAACGCGCCGAATGCAAAGAAAAAAGCGCCGCAGGCTTTTTGGTGGCCTGCGGCGCTGCCGCTTGTTTTATTCCGTTTTTTGTTTTGCCACCTGGCCGCGTAAAAGGTCTGCCGGCTGCATTCTGTCAACTATCGCCGTACCCTTGTTGGCAAGCAGCGCGTCGTATCTTTCATCGAGAAGAATATAAAACTCTTCTTTTTCTATTGCGTTCCACACGCGCTTCGTCGCCTCGCTTACCTCCATACCTGCGTCAAGGAAGGATTTATTTATCTTAAGCTCCTCAAGGTACCAGTCCTGCTTATAATACGGGTCGTCGCCCATTGCGAATCGTTCGGGGCGGTGTCTGTTCGTATTGTACATTTCCGTGGAAATAAATCCGGGACAGAATACGGATACGCCGATATTTGCATTAAGCGCCTTCATGCGCTTATAGAGGTATTCGGCAAGACCTACGGCCGCATATTTCGTCGTATGATACAGCGCGCCCGACGCGGTGGACAAAAGGCCCGCGATTGACGCCACGTTCACGATATAGCTTTCGGTCTTCTTTTCAAGCATATGCGGTACTACGGCTCTCAGCATATATATATGAGCCTCGACGTTCGTCTCCATGATCCATTTTACGTCGCGCACCGGAAGCTGCCATGCGTCGCCCGATACGGTGACGCCTGCGTCGTTTATAAGCAGATCTACGCATCCGAATGCATCTATCGCCGCTTTGAACGCTTTTTCGCAATCTTCGGGAAGCGTTACGTCAGCCTGTACGCATACGGCCTCGGCGCCCGTCGCCTTCAATTCATCGCAGACCTTTTTCGCATCGTCGCCGTGGATATCGACTACGACTACTTTCATTCCGCGAGCCGCCGCATCGCGCGCGAGCTGCGCGCCTATTCCGTTGCCCGAACCGGTTATCAATGCCACTTTTCCTTTAAAATCTTTCATTAGTTTACGCCTCCTTGTTTTTTGAAATAATTGTATATTAGAATTATATAATATGTCATTGAATGCGTCAATTACTATTAAATACAATTATTAGCTTTAAGCTTGATTTTTGCGAAAACATTTTGCGATCTTTTATTATAAGATAACGAGACGGAGGTAAGTTTTTTAGTTCCCGCGCCTCTGCCGTTTTCGCCTTATATTTGTCTTTCAGCTTTGAAACGGCGGCCTCGCGCCTTTTGCGCTCCTTGGCTACCAGCTTATTTACGCGCTCTTTTGCGCGTTCACGCTCTTTTGCAACTGCCGCTGCTTTCTCTGCCGCCTTCTTATCCGCAAACGTCGGATCCTCGCGCACGTCTGCTATGCGCCCTATTATGTCTTGCGCTATCGCTTCATAAAAGTCATCGTATCGGCTTCCCCCGTCCTCGCCTGCCGTCTTGCGCGCAACAGATTTAAGGTCGTCGAGCACGTCGGATATTTTTATCAACATATCTTCGCTGTTCGTTTTGTCAGACGGGAAAAATCCCTCGCCGAAACGCTCTGTAAGCTCTCTGTATACCACGCCTAAATCCGTAACGTCGGAAGGGTCGCTCGTAAGCGTCAATGTGCCGAATAGCTTCTTTCGGTAATAGTCGCGCAATTCCTTGTTCCGCTTTGTCGCCTTTTCGTTGTTCGGGTCTATAGCCCACGGATTGAGCACGCGCGTACCCTTTAAAAAGCCGCGCATCTCGTGATACGTCTCACGCATATACTCCGCATCTTCCGAAGGGACAAGCGCATTCTCGCCCACGTCCCGCGCAACTGCGCGCGCATATTCGCGTATTCTCTCCCACTGCGCGTCTGTGCCGTCTTTGCTCAAGGCCGCAGCCTCGGCAAGCGGCTTCAGCCTTTCGTAAAGCTGCTCCTTGTCGTAATCTGTGATATCGTAATCTTTGATTATCCCTCGCGCGATCTTTCGT
>JAFQZS010000043.1 GCA_017405765.1 Clostridia bacterium | reverse complement strand
TGTAGGAAAGAATTACTCGACAGGCTACGACGCTACGGCGGAAACGATAAAAGCGGCTACGGCAGAGCCTGTGGCTGTAACGATAAGCGCGATAAAATATGAGAACGGCGCTGTATCGTTAAGCTGGAACGAAGCCGAAGGCGTAGACGGATATCGCATTTACCGCAAGCTCGGCACGGGCAAGTGGACGGTGCTTGTTTCAAGCACAACGGACACGTCCTACACCGACGATACGGTAACGGAAGGCAAGACGTATTCATATACGATACGCTCATATGTAGGAAAGAATTACTCGACGGGCTACGACGCTACGGCGGAAACGATAAAGACTGCGGCATCGGGCAAACTGTCTGAAGCGGATGAGCAACTGCCGACAGAGGATACCCGCGGAAAGGATGAGGCCATAACTGAGCAGGAGATATCAGACGAGTCGGATATTCCCGCCGAAGACGACGTATCATACCCATTGGATCTGACAGCGTAATGATCCGGGTCAAAACATAAAGAAAAGCAAAGAAAGGATAGGATCCATGAAAAAGAAAGCATTAAGCCTTATCGTGGCGATAGTCATGGTCATGACCATGCTGCCCGTGATGGGGTTAGCGACGGACGTTACCGAGATAACGGCGCAGCTTCGCCCCGATTTTACGATAATCATAAACGGGGCAAAGCAGACCTTTACAGATACGAACAACGTGACGGTATACCCAGTTTTATACAACGGCACGACATATCTGCCGCTTCGCGCGGTAGGCAATTCGCTGGGCATGGACGTGGGCTGGGACGGCGCGACTCAAACCGTAACGCTCGTCTCCTCGGATGAAAAGAAGCCCGCGTCAGCGGCGGCAGTCGCTTTGGAGATCGGCAATACAGAGATAACGGCGCAGCTTCGCCCCGATTTTACGATAATCATAAACGGGGCAAAGCAGACCTTTACAGATGCGAACAACGTGACGGTATACCCCGTTTTATACAACGGCACGACATATCTGCCGCTTCGTGCGGTAGGCAATTCGCTGGGTATGGACGTAGGCTGGGACGGCGCGACTCAGACGGTCACCTTAACAAAAAAGACTGAAAAGCCCGCCGCCTACGAAGGCGGAACGGAAATACTTTTTAACGGCTTGGCGTGGGGGTCCTCTCCTCAAAAGGTATCGCAGAGCATGTATCTGCCGAATCCGCTGAAAACCGATGTAACGATACCGTATTTTGACAGCGCGGTCTATATGCACTCTGTTTTAAAAGAAGCCGAGGTCATACGCGGCGGCGGCTGCACATACGGCAAAAGCGACGTTGATGTGGCCGGATATAAGGCGGACGCAAAGCTTTATTTTGCATATAACGCCGACTTTGCAGGCAGTCAGGCGAAAGTGAGCGAAAGCACGCTCTATATGGCGACATACGATATCGCGCTTGACAACGTACCGCTCAGCAAAGACGAAACGATAAACAGCGAGGACCTTTTTAAAAACAATCAAAAGGCAATACAGGCATATGATGCGCTTAAAGCAAAGCTTACGGAGATCTACGGCGCGGGTAAAGAGAACAATTTCGAAAATAAAGACAACGCCGGCTTTAAATCCTACAAGGGTGAAACAACGGAGTATATCTATACAACGACATGGACCGGCGCGAACAATACCGCAGTAGTTATCGTGCTTACCTCGGCGCTTGACAAAAATACGCTGGACGAATACAAGGTGCAGCCGTCAGGCGCGCGCTTTGTGGAAGCGAGCGTAATTATAGCCTATGGCAAGACAGACAGCGCCGCCATGCTCGACAATTTGAAGGAAGCTATCGCCTCAAGGGAGACTAAGCCTGAAACTCCCGACAACAGCGGCGAGCTGTAAGACGTGCGGCGTGTTTTGTGAAGCAAGAGGGGTAGAAGAGCGAATGAATTATGAACGACGAAAGAGAACACCGCTTCGCAAAAGAATATGTATTGCATTTATGCACTATTTTATGCTTCCTACTGCATTTGCTCCAATTTTAATGATTGCCGCAATTTTCGCAATAATTATATGGTCGTATTTTGCACATAAGAATAACTGTGTGTGGCTATCCAATGTATTGATATCGTTAAGCTGCGGATTGGCGTCCGGATTCGTTATATATTTGCTATCAAATTACAGAGCAAATAGGGGCGGAGTGTTAAAAACTGAGCATGACAGTTTACAAAAGTTCATGGACTATTTATTGGAACAAAAGCGGACGCTCGAATATTATATTTGTTACAACTCATTAGATAACGACAAAGAAGATATGTGGGGTTTTATACGCAGAACGGGTTTTTCGGTTGATGAAATAGAAAATCGGATAGTCGAGTTGCCGGAGCATGTGTTTTATGATCTGCTTGATTATTTCAATAATCACCCGCTGTCAAAAGGAAGTTTAAAAAGGGAGTTAGAAGAAGCATACGATGCCGTAGAAGACGAATTGGACGTGCAGAATATTGTGCATTTATGCGAAAAGGCTTTAGAGATATACAAAAAGTATATAGATTGGATTTTACCAGTAAAAGAAAAAATCGATATTTCATACAACAAATACAAAAAAACATCTATTTAAAACCTGATTGAAGGGAGGGAGCAAGAAAAATATTTGGGAAGGGGAGATAAAAATATAAAAAATAAGATGTATAGAAAAAACCACCACAAACAAAAAAGGAGGAATCAAAATTATGAAGAAGATAATTTTGGCGCTTGTTGTGGCGCTGCTGATGGCTGTGACGATGCTGCCTGCCGCGGGCCTTGCGGCGGACGTCGTCGCGTCGGGAACAAGCTACGGCGTAACGTGGTCGATAGACAGCGACGGAGTGATGAATTTATCCGGGTACGGCGGATATGTTAGTTACAGCGGTTCATATAGTTACGATAGATTAGGCAACGGTCATTATTATAATTGGGGATATAGATATGTTGATCAATACGGAAACGAGAGGGTTAATAACAACAAGTACGACTTTCCAGAAAACGCTTGGTTTGATTATAGAAATCAGGTAAAAAAAGCGGTAATTGCTTCAGGAACGTCGGGTATTGACAGTGACGATTTCTATGGAATGAAAAATCTCACTTCCGTGAGCATACCGTATAGCGTAAAAACAATAGGTACAGCTGCATTCAGTGGATGCGAGAGCCTTTCGGAAGTGGAGATACCAGACGCGGTAACGGTAATAAACGGATACACGTTTTATAAATGCAAAAATCTTGAAAAAGTCGTGATACCTCCCGAGGTAACGACTATTTACAGATCCTCCTTTTCAGGCTGCGAAAGCCTTGCCTCTATTGATATACCGTCTGAGGTAACCTTTATAGGCGCGTACACTTTTAACAACTGTTCCTCACTCAAGAGCATAAAAATTCCCGACGGCGTATCTCGTATATTGGAATATACCTTCTACAACTGCACCTCTCTCGAGTCGGTGAGCATACCGGAGGGCGTTACAGAAATAGGCCAATACACCTTCTACAACTGCACAAGCCTTCCCTCAATCACTATGCCGAGAAGCGTAACGTATATAGGCCAATACGCCTTCTACGGCTGCGAAGCGCTTGAATCCATCGACATACCGTCGGGCGTAACGTCAATACAAAATAACACCTTCCAGATGTGCCCGAATCTAAAGTCTATAACGCTTCCGAAGAGCGTAACGAGCATTGGCGACAGCGCGTTCAACGGCTGCAGCGCGCTTACGGACGTATATTACTACGGCACCGAGGAGGACTGGAACAATATAAGCTTCGGCTCGTCAAACACGCGCCTTAAGAACGCGACGGTCCATTATATAGCGCCAAAGCCCGTAGATATAACGAATATCGAATTTAAAAACGGCGGCGTTTCTCTTTCGTGGGATGCAGTACCGTTTGCAGAGGGCTACAGCATAAGCCAAAAGACGGACGCCGGCAAGTGGCAGGTGATCGCCGATAATATAACGGCGACTAATTACACGATAAGCGACCCCGAGGAGAACACGACGCAGACGTATACCGTCCGCTCGATAGTAAACGGAGAGTACAGCGAGGGCTACGACGCCACCGCAGAAAGCGTGAACGTGCCGTATTATATCCCGAAGCAGGTAACGATATCGTCGCTCACCGTTAAGAACGGCGCGGCGTCGCTTTCGTGGAACGCGGCGGCGGGAGCGGAAAGCTATGCCGTATATAAAAAGAGCGGTGGCAGCCGCTGGACGCTTCTTGAAAAGAATATAACTAAGACGACATATACCGACGCCGACGTAGTTGAGGGCGCGGAGTATTCATATACGGTGCGCTCGATGATAGACGGAGCATACAGCTCGGATTATGACGAAACGGCGCAGAGCATAACGATACCGTATACGCCGAAGCCCGTTCGCATAGATTCCATTTCGATAAACGCGGGCAAGGTGACTGTTTCGTGGAGCGGTATTGAGGGCATGGACGGCTACCGCTTATACAGAAAGACAGATTCGACGAGCTGGACGCTTGCAGCCAACGTTACCGATACTACGTATACCGACACGAAGGCAAAGGAAGGCGAGCTCAACTACTATACGGTACGCTCCGTTGTAGGCAGCGCGCTGAGCACGGGATATGACGATACTGCGGCAAGCGTGGCAGTGCCGTATGCGCCCAAGTCGGTCAAGATAGATTCCGTAACTCTTAACGGAAAAACGGCCGCTTTAGCATGGAGCGCTACCGCGGGCGCGGAGGGCTACCGCATATTCAGAAAGACGGAGAGCGGCAGCTGGATAACGCTTGTAAGCAGCCAGAACGCAACGTCATACACAGACGCTACCTTAAGCGAGGGCGAGACGTATTATTATGCCGTAAGCTCCGTTGTTGACGGCGAGGACAGCGGCGATAAGGCGAATGTATCCGAGGGAGTTTCCGTTGGGTATACGGCGAAGCCCGTAAATATTGATACGATAGAGATCGCAGGCGGCAATGTTTCGATAACGTGGAACGCAATGCCCGGCGCAAGCGCATACAGCGTGAGCCGCAAGCTGGAGGGCGGAAGCTGGTCTGTGGTTGCCAACAACCTGACCGCTGCGGAATATACCGATACGAACGCCAAGGAAGGCAAAACGTATTATTATGCCGTGCGCTCCATAGTAAACGGCGTATACAGCACGGGCTATGAGAATACTGCCGAGAGCATCTACGTGCCGTATCTTCCCAAGGCGGCAAGCATAACCTCGATAAACGCAAACGACGGCAAGGTATCATTTACATGGAGCGCGCTAGAAGGCGCGGAGGGCTACCGCATAAGCCGCAAGGCCGAGGGCGGAGCATGGACGTTGCTTTCGTCGCGCGAGATAGGCACAAGCTACACGGACAGCGCCGTTTCGGAGGGCAAAACGTATTACTACTTTGTAAGCTCGATAGTTGACGGCGATTACAATACCGATTATACACAGGCAGTAAATATCACGGTATCCTATACGGTCAGACCCGTAAGCATAAAAAGCATATCCACGGCCGACGGCAAGGTGACCGTATCATGGAACGCCGTTTCGGGCGCGGAAGGATATCGCATACACAGAAGACTTGCGGGCGGAAGCTGGACGACTCTCGTAAGCAATACGACCGCAACGACATATACGGACACGAGCGTAAAAGAGGGCAAAACGTATGAATATACGGTGCGCTCCTGCATAAACGGCGTATACAGCACGGGCTATACCGATACTGCGGAGAGCATAACAGTGCCTTATGAGCCTGTGGCTGTCACGATAAACGATATTGAATACGCAAACGGCAAAGTTACGCTTTCGTGGAACGGCGCGACCGGCATGGACGGCTACCGCATCTACAGAAAGCTCGGCACAGGCAAGTGGACGATACTCGTTTCCGGCACAGCGGCTACGTCATATACCGACAGTACCGTAACGGAAGGAAAGACATACACATATGCGGTGCGCTCGTATGTGGGCAATAAGTATTCGACCGATTATGAGGCGAATGCGAAGTCTATTACGGCAGCTGTTCCCGTAGAGCCCGCCAAGGTAAAGATAAACAACATCACATACAACAACGGCGCGGTAAGCCTGAGCTGGAACGCACAGGACGGAGTTGACGGATACCGTATTTACCGTAAGCTCGGCACGGGCAAGTGGACAGTGCTTGTTTCGAGTACGACGGCAACGTCTTACACCGACAATACGGTAACAGAGGGCAAAACGTATTCATATACTCTCCGTTCGTATGTGGGAAGCAAATATTCGACCGATTACGAAACAACGGCCGAGACGATAAAGGCTATGCCTCCCGCAGAGGCGCTGCCTGTAACGATAAATAATATCAAGTACGAAAACGGCAAGGTAAGCTTGAGCTGGGATCCGGTATACGGCGTAGACGGATATCGCATTTATCGTAAGCTCGGCACGGGCAAGTGGACGATCCTTCTTTCGAGCACGGCAGGTACGACTTATACCGATAACAGCGTAACCGAGGGCAAAACATATTCGTATACGATACGCTCGTATGTCGGCAGCAATTATTCAACAGGATACGACGCTACGGCTGAAACGATAACGGCGGCTGTCCCCGTTGAGCCCGCACCTGTAACGATAAACAATATCACGTACAACAACGGCGCGGTAAGCCTGAGCTGGGACGCTATTGACGGAGTTGACGGATACCGTATTTACCGCAAGCTCGGCACGGGCAAGTGGACCATTCTTGTTTCGAGTACGACGGGCACGACCTATATCGACAATACGGTAACGGAGGGCAAAACGTATTCGTATACTCTCCGCTCGTATGTGGGAAGCAGCTATTCGACAGGATACGACGCTACGGCTGAAACGATAAAGGCGGCAGCTTTGGCAGAGCCTGTTCCCGTAACGATAAACAACATAAGCTACGATAACGGCGCAGTAGTATTCTCATGGAACGCCGTAGAAGGCATGGACGGATACCGCATCTACCGCAAAGTAGGCACGGGCAAGTGGACGATACTCGTATCGAACACGACGGCAACGAATTACGCCGACAACACCGTAACAGAGGGCAAGACGTATTCGTATACTGTACGTTCGTATGTGGGAAGCAGCTATTCGACCGGATACGACGCTACGGCTGAAACGATAAAGGCGGCAGCTCTGGCAGAGCCTATGCCCGTAACGATAAACGAGATAAAGTATGATAACGGCGCGGTATCGCTCTCATGGGACGATGTGGACGGCATGGACGGATACCGCATCTACCGTAAGCTCGGCACGGGCAAGTGGACGATACTCGTTTCAGACACAACGGCTACGACTTACGCCGACAACACGGTAACCGAGGGCAAGACGTATTCTTATACTCTCCGTTCGCATGTAGGAAACAGCTATTCAACAGGATACGAGGATACGGCCAAGACGATAAAGGCTGCATCTTTGGCAGAGCCTGTGCCCGTAACGATAAACGAGATAAAGTATGACAACGGCGCAGTAACGCTTTCGTGGGACGATGTGGACGGCATGGACGGATACCGCATATACAGAAAGCTCGGCACGGGCAAGTGGACGATACTCGTTTCAGACACAACGGCTACGACTTACACCGACAACACGGTAACCGAGGGCAAAACGTATTCGTATACTCTCCGTTCGCATGTAGGAAACAGCTATTCAACAGGATACGAGGATACAGCCAAGACGATAAAGGCTGCATCTTTGGCAGAGCCTCTGCCCGTAACGATAAATGAGATAAAGTATGACAACGGCGCAGTAGTGCTTTCGTGGGACGAGGTAGACGGCATGGACGGATACCGCATATACAGAAAGCTTGGCACGGGCAAGTGGACGATACTCGTTTCAGACACAACGGCTACAACGTACAGAGACGATACCGTAACTGCGGGCAAAACGTATTCGTACACTCTCCGTTCGCATGTGGGAAACAGCTATTCAACAGGATATGAGGATACGGCTGAGACGATAAAGGCCGCATCTTTAGCCGAGCCTCTGCCCGTAACTATAAACGAGATCAGCGTTGTAGACGGCGCAGTTGAGCTTTCGTGGGACGCCATAGACGGCGTAGACGGATATCGCATATACCGCAAGCTCGGCACAGGCAAGTGGACGGTGATCGTTTCAAGCACGACGGACACGTCGTATACGGACGATACCGTAACTGCGGGCAAGACGTATTCATATACGCTTCGTTCTTATGTGGGAAATAACTATTCGACCGGCTATGAGGATACTCAAAAAAGCATAACCGTTGAAGGAAGCGCCGCCACGGAGGGCCTTATCTTTGATACGACAACAGGCACGGTAACGGGAATTGAAGACGATACGATCACAGCGCTTGTAATTCCTAAAACTATAGACGGAGTTTATGTGACAAGTATAGGCGACTATGCGTTCCAGAGTTGCGGCAGCCTTTCGTCGGTAGATATAGCTGAGGGCGTGACGAGCATAGGCCGCAATGCATTTGAGTACTGCAAAAGTCTTACGAGGGTAGTGATCCCGAAAAGCATGACGAGCATAGGAGGCGATGCATTCCGTGAATGCAGTAATCTTGAGTCTATAGTTATCCCTGAGAGCGTGACGAGATTAGACTACGGTGCACTCTCCGGGTGCGGCAGTCTTGAGTCTGTAGTTATCCCCGAGAGAGTGACGAGCATAGAGCAATGGGAGTTTTCCGGATGCAGAAGCCTTTCGTCTGTAGTTATCCCTGCAGGCGTGACGAGCATAGGCAGTTATGCGTTCGAGCACTGCAGCAGCTTAACGGACGTTTATTTCGGCGGCACTGAGGAGGACTGGGCTGCCATTAGCGTGGGTTCATCGAACGAATATCTGTTCGAAGCAACGATACACTGTGCCGGCACATCGGGCATATAGCCCACAACGACTCTATCTGAAGCTTTCGGCCTTTTGTTCGATAAAACAACGGGCACGGTCATGGGAATTGAAGACAATACGATCGCAGAGCTTGTAATTCCTAAAATGATGTGCCAATACAAGATAAGTTAAGCTTGAAAAGTATATAAAACGACAGAAAACCGCCTTTTTTAAAGGCGGTTTTTACTTGATTTGGCTATTGAAGGAACACGGATGCTTGTGGTATTATATTTCATGCGTGCAAAAACGACAGGAATCGGGGAATGACTATGAATATTGAAGAAAGAAACAAGGCGCTTATGAAAACGAGGTATAAATACCTCATTTTCTGCGGCCTTTTGCAGATACCCATAGGCGTGAGCATGATATGGGGCATATTCCAGCCTTACGTAATGGACCTTATGGACTGGGACGTAGACACGGCGTCTGCCGCGTACCCGATAGCCGTTATCATGTTCGTCGTGGGCGGCATAATAAGCGGCAAGCTTCAGGAACGCTTCTCACCGCGCGCAGTCGTGCTTATAGCGGGCGTTATGATGGGCGCAGGCTGCGCGCTGGCCGCCTTTACGCCGCAGAGCATGCCTATGTTTTTCTATATTACTTTCTCGATAGTATGCGGCCTCGGCTGGGGAATATCGTACAATCAGGCGATCGCGCTGTCGCAGAAATGGTTTTACGACAAGCGCGGTTTTGCGGGCGGCATAGTCGTTGCCGCTTTAGGCGTTGCAGCCATGATACTTACTCCCATAGCGAACGCAATGTTTACAAACTTCGGCTTTACTGTGTCGTTCATCTTTTGGGGCGCTCTGTTTCTTGCCGTAAACGTTGTATCGGCTGCAGTTATAAAAAATCCGCCCGATGGCTTCGTTGTGAAGAAGGAGGGGGACGCAGATTCCGTGCTTACGGCGAAGCAGTATAAGCCCGGTGAAATACTTAAAATGCCGCTGTTTTACATACTTTTCTTATGTATGTTCTGCGCCTGCATCTCGTTTTATATAATAAACCCCGTATGGGTGCTTATAGGTCAGGGCAAGGGCGTTGATATGAACCTGCTTGTAACGGGAATGATGATAGCGTCCATAGCCAATTCGGCGGGGCGTCTCGTTGCTTCATCGCTTTCGGACAGGATAGGGCGCAAATTTACCGTACTTATACTCTATATCCTCATATGCGCCGCGTGCCTCGGAATGTGGAAGCTGCCGGGCGCATCGATAATCCCCATGTTCTCGCTCGTATGCTTCTGCTACGGCGGATTTTTGGCAACGTTCCCGGCTATTACGACGGACTACTTCGGCGTAAAATACACGGGAACGAATTACGCGCTCGTGATGATAGGCATGGGCGTCGCGTCGGTCGTTTCGCTCGTCGTGGCGACGGCGTTTACAGGCGCAGATCTGCCGCTCGATATGCGCTGCCTGCCCGCCGCAGTGATCGCGGTTTTGGGCGTCGTGTTCTCACTTATGCTTAAAAGCGTAAAGGTAAAAAAGAAGGAAAAATAGAAGAAATATATAAAAGAAGAGCTGTCGCGAAAGCGGCGGCTCTTTTTGGCGTTAAATGTAAATAAAAGCGGTCAGTGGTCTTAATAGCGGTCAATGGTCTTAATATATGGTATAATATGCGCGTAAAGACTGCATACGCAGCCTTTCGGCGCGTCCGCGCCGACCATACTGCGTATGGTACGCTTTATTGAATCACGTCGCAAAAATGCCCTTGCAAGCAAGCATTTTTGCTTGTGGTATAATAAAAAAAGTCTCGTACAGAGACTTTTAGTCCACACACTGTGGATTCGGTAAACCGATGACTTCGCAAAATGCTTATTTGAACTTGCAGTATAGTTTCTGATGGGTATCAAAAACTATTATCAGTTTACCGCTTTCAAAACGATCAGTCAAGAGCTTAATAAGAAAAAGGGTAATTAAAATGAAGAAAAACGGAAATAACGAAAGGATAATTGATTATTACATAGGATTGGATGCGGGCACGAATTCGGTCGGGTGGGCCGTAAGCGATAAGGAATATAAGATCTCCAAGTTTAAAGGCAACGCCATGTGGGGAGTTAATTTGTTTGAAGAGGCGAAGGGCGCTGCCGAAAGAAGGACCTCGAGAACGGCGCGCAGACGGCTTGACAGAAGAAATCAGAGACTTTTGCTTCTTGAGATGATATTTGCGCCTTATATTACGCAAAAAGACCCCGACTTTTTTAAACGTATGCACGAAAGCTCTCTACTTTTAAAGGATAAAAGCATCGGCGCCGCCGGGGACGTATTGTTCGCCGACGCAGATAAGAGTGATAAGGATTTCTTTAAACGCTATCCGACGATGTATCATTTAAGAAGTGAACTGATCCGCTCAAACGAAGAACACGATATTCGTGAGGTCTTTTTGGCAATTCATCATATAATGAAGAAGCGCGGTCATTTTCTTTTTGAAGTTATGGGTTCGGACGATACTCCCGAAGTGGGTGAATTGATCGATGAATTATCTGCTTACACTGAAAGAATCGGCAACGTCGAATTCAAACCCAAGGATAAGGCTAAGTATATTGAGACGCTGAAGGCGCCTGACTTTAGAATAAACGACAAGAAAAAAGCGCTTAAAGCGGCTTACGGAAGTATCCCCAAAGCTGAAGACATGGATGAAGATGCGCTGAATTTAAGCGTCGGACACGTTTCCGATCTGCTTGCGGGCGCTTCGGTCAAAGCGGCTGACCTGTTTTGCAATAAAGCTTTAAAGGATATCGAGAATAAAAGCATACGGCTTTCCGACAATATTGAAGAAAAGCTTGACTCTCTCATACAGGAGCTTGGGGAGGAGCAAGCGGAGCTGCTAATAAAGCTCAAAGAAGTTTTTGACGCTGTGCGGCTTTCGCAGATACTCGGTGAAGAAAAATATTTAAGCGATGCGAAAGTAAGACAGTTCAACGAGAATAAAAAAACGCAAAAAGAGCTGAAGGCGTTTGTAAAAAAACATCTGCCCGAAAAGTATTATCATATTTTCAGCGAGAGAAAAGATAATCTTAATAATTTCGCCGCTTACAGCAGATATAAAACGCATTCGGGAGATCACGTCTGCACACAGGAAGAATTCTGCACTTTTTTAAAGAGTGAATTAAAAAGCGCGGCCGACAAAAAAGATTATCTTAAGTTTAAAGACGCTATTGACGAAAAAACCCTCATGCCGCGCCTTTCAAGCTCCGAAAACAGCGTTATACCGCATCAGCTTCATGAAAGAGAGCTTAAAGCCATACTGAAAAACGCCGCGACCTATCTTCCGTTTTTAAACGAAGCGGACAGCGAAAGGCTTACCGCAGCAAAAAAGCTGATAGCCGTATTTAATTTCAGGATCCCGTATTACGTCGGTCCGCTCAATAGGAATTCGCCTAATTCATGGGTAGTGCGCGCGGATGAAAAGATATACCCATGGAACTTTGAAAAGGTAGTATCTCTTGAAGAAAGCGCCGAGAAGTTTCTTACTAATTTGATTGGAAGATGTACTTATACGGGCGAATACGTGCTGCCGAAGGATTCCCTCATATACAGTAAATATATGGTGCTCAACGAGATAAACAGCATAAAGGTAAACGGAAAGCCCCTGCCCGTCGAGGTGAAACAGAAACTGTTTGAAGCGCTGTTTATTTGCGATTCGAGAAAAGTAACGAAAAAACGCATAAGGCAATGGCTTTTTGACACGGGATACTTGTCAAAAAATGATGAAGGAGTAATAAGCGGCGTTGATGATGTGATAAAATCGTCGCTCAAATCTTATCACGACTTAAAAGACATAATAGAAAAGGCGGGTAAAGATGCCGCGGAGGATATAATAAAAAGCATTCTTATCTTCGGCGGAGATAAGCGTGTGCTCGGACAACGCATAAGAAGAGAGCATCCCGAGCTCGGCGAAAAAGATATACGCCGCATCATGCGTTTGAAATACAGCGATTGGGGGCGGCTTTCGAAGACGTTTCTTAAAGAGATATGCATTCCGGATAAATACGGCGAGGCAATTTCGATAATGGATATGCTTTGGACAACGAACTGTAATCTTATGCAGCTTTTGTCCGATGATTACCAATTTGCACAGAAGGCGAAGGAATATAAAGACGAGCGCTTCGGCATATCCGATAAGCTCAAAGATAAACTTGACGCTATGTACATATCCCCGGCAGTAAGACGAAGCGTAAGACAGGCGCTTCGCATCGTTGATGAGATAGTTGATATAAAGGGAGGCGCGCCCGAAAAGATATTTGTAGAGGTGACGCGCGGAACGAGGGAGAACCTGAAAGGAAAACGGACGCAGACGAGAAAAGAGCGCCTTTCGGGACTATATGAAAGGATCAAAAACGATGCAGAGTATAAAGAAGTGTACGAAAAGTTTATCTCCACGGAAGAGAACCGCTTAAGAAGTGATAAGCTGTACCTTTATTATACGCAGCTAGGCAAATGCATGTATTCGGGTGCTTCAATAGATATAGAGGAGCTTCTTAAAAATGACGACCTTTACGATATAGATCACATTTTTCCTCAGTCCCGCATAAAGGACGACAGCATTGAAAACCGCGTACTCGTTAAGAAAGAGCTCAACGGTAAAAAGGGGAACAATTATCCGATAAGCGGCGAGATACGCAAAAATATGAAAGAATTCTGGAAGGCACTAAAGGACAAAGGACTTATAGGCGAAATAAAGTACGATCGGCTGACGCGCAGCACTCCGCTAACCGATGAGGAGCTTCAGTCCTTCGTGGCACGTCAGCTTGTACAGACGAGCCAGTCGGTAAAGGCTTTGGCTGTGCTACTTTCAGAGCGTTATCCGAATACGCGCATCGTGACGTCGAAAGCCGTAAACGTTGACGACTTCAGACAGAAATACGATATTATTAAATGCCGCGACGTAAGCGATATCCACCACGCGAGGGACGCTTATCTAAATATAGTCGTGGGCAACGTGTATGATACGAAGTTCACTGAAAAATTCATGAAGAATATAGCGACAGAGAATTATTCGCTGAATAAAGTATTTGAATACGACACAAAGGGCGCGTGGGACGCCGAAAAAACGATTGTGACCGTTAAGAAATACGTGGCAAAAAGCAATATCCGCTTTACAAGAATGCCGTATATTCAGAAAGGCGAGCTTTTCGATCTTCAGCTTATGCCGAAAGGCAAGGGGCAGCTTGAAGCAAAGCAGGGAAGACCTGTAGATTCCTACGGAGGATACAACAAGCTCAAGGGAGCATATTTCTTTGCCGTGGAGCATACGGAGAAGAAAAAGCGCATACGCACGCTTGAGCCGGTGCTTATCTATCAGAGAAAGCTGTATGAAAGCGATCCCGAAACGTTCTGCAGGGACGTGATGGGACTTAAAGATCCAGTTATTATCGCACCGTGCATACGCACGGACGCGCTTTTGGAGTTTGACGGAGTGAGGTTATCGGTTTCCGGCAGGACTGGAGATCAATATGTACTAAAGCACAATTATCAGCTTGCCGCAGATACGGCACATGAAAAATACATAAAAGCTGTGTCGAAATTCGTTGAGCGAAACGCAAAGTCAAAAGAGAGCGTTATCCCCACAAAGTTTGACGCGGTAACGCGTGAGCAGAACGAGGAGCTTTTCGAGTGGTTTCTTTTAAAGCTTGAATCACCTGTATATAGAGCTGTGTTATCGGCGGTAAAAAATACAGTAAGCTCCGGGAAAGACGCCTTTATAAAAATGAGCGAACACGACCAATGCAAGATCCTCATGGAGATATTGAAGGCGTTTAAATGCGACGCGCAAAACGCCAACTTTGAAATACTGAACGGGAAAAAGACAGTAGGACGTATCCAGAGATCCAAAAATTTAAGAAATCTTAAAACGGCGTATCTTATCAACCAGTCGGTGACGGGACTTTTCGAAGTGAAGACAGATCTTTTGAAATGAGGTGTCTCTTTTATGAGCTGGCGTGTAGTAGTTGTGTCGTCAGCTGCGAAGCTTGACTACAAAATGGATTATCTTATCGTAAGGAATACTAACGGAATAAGCCGCGTTCATTTAAGCGAAATAGCCGTGCTCATGATAGAGAGCACAGCCGTATCGCTTACGGCGTATCTTTTGAGCGAGCTTGCCAGATTTAGAATAAACGTCATCTTCTGCGATGAAAGGCGCGACCCGCAGGGCATGTATATGCCGTTTTACGGAAGTCACGATACATCCTTGAAAATAAGAAGCCAGATAAGCTGGGATCCGTATATTAAGGGCGAGGTGTGGGCACAAATCGTTCGCGCAAAGATAAAGGGACAGGCCCGTGTGTTAAAGGACAACGCAAAGAGACAAGCATCTCTTCTGGACTTTTACATTGAGCAGATAGAGCACGACGATGCTACCAACCGCGAGGGCTTTGCGGCAAAGGTATATTTCAACGCTCTTTTCGGCCGTGACTTTTCGCGCAGCGAGGGCGGATTTATAAATTCGGCGCTTAATTACGGATATATGGTCATGCTGTCCGCCGTATCGAGAGCCGTCGTGTCAAACGGCTACGCAACGCAGATAGGCATACATCACGACAACGTGTATAATGAGTTCAATCTCTCATGCGATCTCGTTGAGCCGCTGCGCCCGTTTGTCGACGCCGCGGTGCTTGAGCTTGAGGAAGGGGTAGAGCTTACAAAGGAGGACAAGCTTAAGTTAGTTGACGTTTTAAACAGAAGGGTAAAAATATCCGAAAGAAGTCAGTATCTTATAAATGCGATGAATATATACATAAAAAGCGTTTTTGACGCGCTTCTTTTGGAAGACGTTTCTTTGATCAAATGGGTGGAGTATGAGCTATAGGTTTATGAGGATACTTGTTTTTTTCGATTTGCCGGTGGAGACGGCGGCGGACAGAAGAAATTATACGCGTTTTCGAAAATTTCTTATAAAGAGCGGATATATGATGCTTCAAAAGTCGGTCTACTGCAAGCTTGCTTTAAATATGACGGCTGCGAACGCGTCGATAGAATCTGTTAGGCGAAACAAACCGCCTGACGGCTTTGTTTCGCTGCTTGTGATAACTGAAAAGCAGTATTCACGAATGGAGATGATCGTCGGCGAGTTTCAAAGCGACGTCGTATCCTCTGATGAAAGGCTGGTAGTATTATGATTTTGGCGCACTATCTTTTAAGTACGCCTATAAGCTTTAAAGAAAACGTAATAAATGTGCTTACAGTTGAGGAGCCGCGCACACTGCGCTCGTTCCTTACACAGCTGACCGCTCAGCAACAAGGAGACGAAGGGGGATTTGTGCTGTCTGACAAAAGCGGCATACTCGAATTCTCAAAGTACGCAGCCGTTATCACCGATGCGTTCGGCATGACGCTGAACAGCAAAAACATCCGGTCACGCCTTGAAAAACAGGCTGTATCGTACGCCGAAGGACACGAGCGGGAGCTGACTTGCGCCCTCAACGCAGTAAACGAGTTGGGAGCACTGACAGCCATGGATTTTTCTGAGAACGTCGCGTGTTCATTCGTTGAAACGGCTGACCTGATAAAAACGCTAGGCTTTTATATAGACGAGGAGGGTCTCGAACTGCCGCAGAAGGCGCTGGAGTATATGCGAATATATCGCTCGTTTTTCGGAACGCGGCTTTTCGTATTCTGCGGATTGAAGGCATATCTTTCACAAGATGAGCTGAGCGGACTTTACAAGTCGATATGTTATGAAAAGTTTGACGTGCTGCTTATAGAAAGCTCATACAGAGAGCCCGTGCTGCCGATAGAGATAAATCGGATAATAGACGCGGATCTCTGCGAGATTGACGGCGACCATTGAATATGGTACAATATATATATACCGTTAAAAGCACACAACCGTTTTGCAGTGCGGTACGCTCTTTGTCGAAACGCCGTTTCGACGCCTTGAATTTGTCGCCGAAAACCGTTTTAAGGGACGGCATGGACTTTGAGGTTTGAGAGCAGTGTAGTTTTTGATGGGTATTAAACCGTACACCCTCACACGCGGCAATTGCCTCGGTTTGAGAGCAGTGTAGTTTTTGATGGGTATTAAACAAAACGGATTGACATTTGTCGCGGCGTATTGTTTGAGAGCAGTGTAGTTTTTGATGGGTATTAAACCTCAGCAAACATCTGCTCAGCCTTTATACTGTTTGAGAGCAGTGTAGTTTTTGATGGGTATTAAACCACAGTACCAGAGGTAGCAGAGCTGCTACAGTTTGAGAGCAGTGTAGTTTTTGATGGGTATTAAACTGAGCTTCTCATCCGTCAATAGGTCTTGTAGTTTGAGAGCAGTGTAGTTTTTGATGGGTATTAAACGCGGCGGCGTGAACGCTATACAGCAGCAGTGTTTGAGAGCAGTGTAGTTTTTGATGGGTATTAAACTATCGCCCTTTGCAATTATATCTTACCATGGTTTGAGAGCAGTGTAGTTTTTGATGGGTATTAAACGCACTTCACGTTGATGTGACGTATTGCTCAGTTTGAGAGCAGTGTAGTTTTTGATGGGTATTAAACAGTCCTCACACTCGTTATCGCATAGCGGACGTTTGAGAGCAGTGTAGTTTTTGATGGGTATTAAACCCTTCTCAGTCCGTATAGCCCTGAGTGATTGTTTGAGAGCAGTGTAGTTTTTGATGGGTATTAAACCCTGAAGCAGCTTTTCTGCCTTGCGCTCCCGTTTGAGAGCAGTGTAGTTTTTGATGGGTATTAAACTCAGGTCAAGACGCGTTTTATGCTCAACCTGTTTGAGAGCAGTGTAGTTTTTGATGGGTATTAAACTGGTCGATTTCGCTAACGGCGACTATGACAGTTTGAGAGCAGTGTAGTTTTTGATGGGTATTAAACTCGCGCTTTGATCGGTGATAAGGTGTGCCGAACTCTACTGAAAAACGGGGAGTATCCCAAAGATTGTGTAAACCTCCGAACTGATATAAGATAGAATTATCAGTTTGGAGGTTTTTCTATGTCTAAAAGAACCAGAAATGAATCCCCGCAGAAACAAGCCATGCGGGAAATGATGCAGGAGTATCTGAAAAATAATGATGTCCGGATCAAAGACGGAGGTGAAGTGAATGCCATCATGCGTGACATGATGTCTGTTCTTTTGGAAGGTGTCCTTGATAAGGAACTGGACGAAGAACTCGGTTATTCCAAGTATGATTACCGCAACAAAGAAACGGACAACAGCAGGAACGGTCATTCAAAAAAGAGAATGCACACCAGCTACGGTGACATGGAAGTAGATATTCCGAGAGACCGAAAAGGCGAATTCGAACCACAGGTAATCAAAAAGTACCAGAATACTGTCACGCAGGACATGGAAGAAAAGATCATCTCCATGTATGCTAAGGGCATGACCACAGCGGATATCGAGTCTCACATGAGGGATCTTTACGATATCGATATCTCCGACAGCACGATCAGCCGGATCACGGATAAGATCGTGCCGATCATCAAGGAATGGCAGGAACGGCCTTTGGAAGAAGTATACGCGGTCGTTTTTCTGGATGCCATACACTACCACGTTCGCAGTGAAGGACGCATTGTAAAGCGTGCCGTCTATGTCGTACTGGGGATAGACATGGATGGTCACAAGGATGTTCTCGGCATGTACGTTGGCGAGAATGAAAGCGCAAAGTTCTGGCTGTCTATTATTAACGGCCTTAGGAACCGTGGTGTGGAGGATATACTAATTGCCTGCGTAGACGGGCTTAACGGTTTTCCGCAGGCCATAGAGGCTGTTTATCCGAACACAGAGATACAGCACTGTATCATCCACCAAATCCGCAATACCACACGCTACGTTTCTTACAAAGACGTGAAGAAACTGATGGCCGATCTGAAACTCGTATATGCAGCACCAACTGAGGAAACAGCCCTGGCAGAACTGGATGAATTTTGCGGCAAATGGGATGAAAAATATCCGAAGATAGGCAAATCCTGGCGTGATAACTGGCCGACCCTTTCTACGTATTTCAAGTATCCCGAACCCGTCCGCCGGCTGATCTATACCACAAACGCAATCGAAGGATTCAATCGCCAGCTTCGCAAAGTTACAAAGAGCAAAACGATATTCCCATCGGATGACAGCCTTCTGAAAATGCTCTATCTGGCGATGATAGATATCACGAAAAAATGGACCGGCCACCGTCAGGATTGGGGGCAGATCCGTTCTCAACTGGAGATTTATTTTGAAGAACGCCTGAATTCCGGACGTCATTTCTGACATCTTTTGATGCCGGAAATGACGTAGTGCAGAGGGCTGGGGGCGCGCAGCCTCCAGACTCTGTATTGACACATACGCAAATACCACGATATAATGCGGATAAGGGCAATGCCGATACCCTCAGCCTTGCCCCAGTTTATCAATTAATAATTCTTATATCAGTTTTTTTGGGTTTACACAAAACTTGAAACAGTCTCGAAAAACGCCCTTATATTATGCAAAAAGCGGCAGTTCACACGCGTGAACTGCCGCTTTTATCAAAATTTGTAAAATCAATATGACTTGCCCCAGATGACCATCGACTTTGCGGGCTTGCCGCAGCAGACGCATACGTCGGAGACGTGCTTCTGCTCAAACGGCATGCAGCGCGATGAGAGGCCGACTTCTTCCTTTATCTTCTCCTCGCATTCAACGTCGCCGCACCACATTGCGTTTATAAAGCCTGGCTTTTCCTCGGCCGTTTTCTTCATCTCGTCGTAGGTGGCCGCATCATAAATGTGCGACTCGCGGAAGTTTTTCGCGCGTTCGAACATACTCTTTTGTATCTCATCGAGAAGCTCGGCGATCTTTCCTTCAACGCCCTCGAGCGGTACGAAATACTTCTCGCGCGTGTCGCGGCGAACAAGCACGCACTGGCCTTTTTCGATATCCTTCGGGCCTATCTCCATGCGAAGCGGTACGCCGCGCATCTCGTGCTCGGCGAACTTCCAACCGGGCATCTTGTCGCTGTCGTCGAGCTGTACTCTGAACTGCGATTTGAGCGCTGATAAAAGCTCCCTTGCCTTATCGAGTACGCCGGGCTTCTGCATTGCCACAGGAACGATAACAAGCTGAACGGGTGCAATTTTAGGCGGTATAACAAGGCCGTCGTCGTCGCCGTGGACCATTATAAGCGCGCCTATCATGCGCGTGGACACGCCCCAAGAGGTCTGGTGCGGATATTTAAGTTTATTGTCGCGTCCCGTAAACTGTATTTCAAACGCCTTCGCAAAGCCGTCGCCGAAATAATGCGAAGTGCCCGACTGAAGCGCCTTGCCGTCGTGCATCATTGCCTCGACTGTGTATGTTTCCTCTGCTCCGGCGAACTTTTCCTTGTCTGTTTTTTGTCCCTTCGTAACGGGCACGGCCATGTAATTTTCCAAAAAGTCGGCGTAGGTGTTGAGCATACGGCGCGTTTCCTCGCGCGCCTCCTCGGGCGTTTCGTGCATCGTATGACCTTCCTGCCACAAAAATTCCGTGGTGCGAAGGAAGGGACGCGTAGTCTTTTCCCAGCGCATAACGCTGCACCACTGATTGTACAGCATGGGCAGATCGCGGTAGGAATGTATCACATTCTTGTAATGCTGGCAAAAGAGCGTTTCCGAAGTGGGGCGTATGCAAAGACGTTCCGTGAGCTTTTCGTTGCCGCCGTGAGTGACCCATGCCACCTCGGGCGCAAAGCCCTCAACATGGTCCTTTTCTATCTGAAGCAGGCTTTCCGGAATGAGCATAGGCATATATACGTTCTCATGTCCCGTTTCCTTGAACATTTTATCGAGAGTGCTCTGAATATTCTCCCAAATAGCATACCCGTACGGACGGATTATCATGCAGCCCTTTACGGTAGAATAGTCTGCAAGCGCGGCCTTTTTCACCACGTCGGTATACCACTGCGCAAAGTCCGTATCGCGGGAAGTTATCTCTTTGACAAGCTTATCTTTATTATCTTTTGCCATTTTTTCCTCCAAAAATTAAAGCCGCAAAAGGCTTATTATTACCATAATACACAATTATATTCTAAACGCCTTATTGTGTCAAATATTTGCCTTGAATTATTTGAAAAATAATATATAATTGAAATGTCGATTGATTTGGAGGTGCTTTTTTATGGATTACATGAAGCTTGCGCTTGATATGCACTATGAAAAGAAGGGGAAGATAGAGGTCATATCGACCGTTCCCGTTAAGAATAAGGACGATCTTTCAACGGCGTACACGCCCGGAGTCGCTGCGCCCTGCCTTGAGATAGCAAAGGATAAAAGCAAGGTATACGAGCTTACGAGACGTCATAATCTCGTGGCCGTTGTGACCGACGGCACGGCCGTGCTCGGCCTCGGCGATATCGGCCCTGAGGCGGCGATGCCCGTTATGGAGGGCAAATGCGTACTGTTTCACGAGCTGGGCGGCGTTGACGCGTTCCCTATCTGCGTTGACTCAAAGGACGTAGATGAGATAGTAAAGTCCATAGCGCTTATTTCCAAATCGTTCGGCGGCATAAATTTAGAGGACATTTCTGCTCCGCGCTGCTTTGAGATAGAGCGAAAGCTTAAAGAGGTATGCGATATACCGATATTTCACGACGACCAGCACGGCACGGCGATCGTGGCGGGAGCGGCGCTGATGAACGCATTAAAGGTCGTGGGAAAGCGCTTTGAAGATATAAAGATAGTATTAAGCGGTGCAGGCGCGGCCGGTATTGCTATAGCCAAGTTCTTCATGGGGCTCGGCGCGAAGAATATAATACTCTGCGGAAGCCGCGGCACGCTCTACGAAGGCATGGACAACAAAAATCCGGCTCAGCAGGCTATAGCGAAGGTGACGAATCCCGAACGCATCGCGGGCACGCTTGCGGACGCGATGAAGGGCGCGGACGTGTTTTTGGGCGTGTCGGCTCCGGGCATAGTTACGGAGGATATGGTGCGCTCGATGGCGGAGGACGCCATAGTATTCCCGATGGCAAATCCCGTACCTGAGATAATGCCCGAGCCTGCCAAAAAAGCGGGGGCGCGCATTGTCGGCACCGGCAGAAGCGATTTTCCCAATCAGATAAACAACGTGCTTGCGTTTCCCGGCATATTCAGAGGCGCGCTCGACTGCCGCGCAAGCGATATAAACGAGGAAATGAAGATAGCGGCGTCAAAGGCTATTGCGTCAGTAGTGCCGACGTCCGAGCTTTGCGAGGAGAAGATACTGCCCGACGCGTTCGACCGCGGCATAGCGGAAGCGGTGGCAAAGGCTGTTTCGGAGGCTGCCCGCGCAAGCGGCGTTGCGCGCATTTAAAACGTATTTTGATTTTAGACTCGAAATGTATTGACTTTAAGCCGGGTTTGTTGTAAAATATCATTTGTCTTTTAAAGAATCAAATAAGCGTTTATCCTGCTTTCGGCAGGTGAACATATACGGACAGGTATCGAAGTGGTCATAACGGCCCTGACTCGAAATCAGGTGTGTCGGCAACGGCACCGTGGGTTCGAATCCCACCCTGTCCGCCAAAAGCGAAGACCCCCACGAGGGGGTCTTCGCTTTTTTGCAATGAGTGGGATTCGAACGGGAGCGGGAGTGAATGACGTGCCGGTGGCATGTCAGAGCCGCGACCCGGCCTGCGCCGCAGCGCAGGTCGAATCCCACCCTGTCCGCCAACAAAAAATCGCCCGCGAGGCGGTTTTTTGTTGTTTTCATCTCATTACATATTTTTCGTCTTTTTTAAAGACTTCGTCGAAGTAAGTTCATCCAATGTCTATATGACATTCACATTTTATTCCCTAGTGATTTATACGCTTTGCTGTGATTAAGAAAGAAGGTGTATTTGGCAAGGGCTGTCGTATTGAATTGAGTAACAGAGTATAGTAAAATTTAAAAAGACTATTATGGAACATCAAAGACGCAAAGGTGGGGTGTTATGCAATATTTGGCACATATATGCGGGGACAGACAGCAATCAGTGCTTGAACACTTAAGTGGTACGGCCAAGAGGTGCAGAACGTTTGCCAGCGCTTTTCAGGCAGAAGAGCAGGGCGAATTAGTTGGGCTTGCACATGATTTGGGAAAGTACAGCGATGCCTTTCAGCAACGTTTGCGGGGCGGTCATCCTGTTGATCACGCAACGGCAGGAGCGGTGGAGTGTCTGAACATATCGCAGATTCCGGCTGCTTTTGCAGTTGCAGGCCATCATGGAGGACTGCCGGACGGAGGCGCTAATGGAGATACGGCAGATCAGACTACGCTTATAGGTAGATGTAAAAGGAGAGAAGCACACAGATTGCCCGATTATTCGGCGTGGGAGAAAGAGATCAGACTGCCCCAAAAAGCCGCTTATCCGTCTTTTTTTGGTAAAGATGCTTTGACGGACGCTTTTTATACGAGGATGCTCTATTCCTGTCTCGTTGATTCAGATTATCTTGATACTGAAGAGTTCATATATAGTGGGAAGGTGGAAAGAACGCCCTATGTGCCTCTTTCAGACTTGCTTAAAAGGCTAGAGACCTTTATAGCACCATTTTGGCCGCCGAAGACGCCGCTTAATGAAAAACGATGCAAGGTTTTATCGGCTTGCATGGATAAAGCATCAATGGAAAAAGGGCTGTTTACTCTTACTGTTCCTACGGGCGGAGGCAAAACAATAGCGTCTCTCGCTTTTGCCCTGCGTCACGCGGTACATCACGGAATGAACCACGTGGTATATGTTATACCGTATACATCTATCATTGAACAGAATGCGAGAGTGTTCAAAAATATTCTGGGCGAAGAGAATGTAGTGGAGCATCATTTTAATGTAGCATTTGACGGAGATAAAGACACGGATGCTGTTGGGTATCGCCATGCGTTATCTACGGAGAATTGGGATGCCCCTATAATTGTCACAACAGCTGTACAGTTTTTTGAGTCGCTGTATTCCAACAGGCCTTCTAAGTGCCGAAAACTCCATAACCTGGCCTGCAGCGTATTCATTTTTGACGAAGCTCAGGTGATTCCGGGAGAGCATCTGAGACCTTGTGTATCGGCCATATCGCAATTGGTAAGACACTACGGTTCTACCGCGGTATTGTGTACAGCTACACAGCCTTCCATCAATGACCTTTTATCATACTACTCGGGCGGAATGGAGATTCGAGAGCTGTGCCCTGATCTGCAGGAACAGTTTGCGCAGCTTCGCAGAGTGACTTTTTCTTCAAGGGGGGACGTTACAGCGGAGATTCTAGCTTCAGAGCTTTGCAAGTTTAATGAGGTGCTATGCATCGTAAACAGCCGGAATGCAGCACGAAGAATATATGAGCTGCTACCAAAAGAGGGAAGCTACCATCTGTCAACACTCATGGTCTCGGAGCACCGCAGACAGATACTTGAAGAGATAAGGAGGAGGTTGAAAGACGGACTTTTGTGCCGCGTTGTGTCTACTTCCTTGATAGAAGCGGGAGTGGATGTTGATTTTCCAACGGTATACAGAGAATTGGCCGGACTGGATTCAATGGTTCAGGCAGCAGGACGCTGCAATCGCGAAGGAAAGAGACCTCGGGAGAAAAGCTTGGTCGTGATTTTTCGGGGAGACTGGCCTGTGCCGCCTTTGTTTGGCGCACCGGTAGGCGCAGCGGTGGAAGTATTATCTGAAGGACGTGATCCGAGCGATCCAAAGACTATAGAGATGTATTTTCGGGCATGGAGATCACTAATAGGAGACAATATGGACAAATACGGGGTGATCGATGCCTTCCTTCGAGGGATATCGGGCTGTATGATGCCGTTCAGAAGCGTTGCCGAAAGGTTTCGCTTTATTGGAGATGATACCACGACTGTATATGTCCCCTTGGAAAAAGGAGCCGAGTTGATCAACAGAATTCTTGAGGGAGAGCGAAACCGCGAGTTGTTTCGCAAGGTAGGGCAATACGGTGTGTCTGTTTACGAGCGACAATACAAAGATCTGCTTGCTGCTGGCGCAGTGATTCCTATAGATGAGGGAAGCGCGGTGCTTACAGATATTACACTTTATAACGAAATGACCGGATTGTCGCCGGAGATAGAATGGGGAAAGGCGCATTTTGCTTGAAGAAAGCAGAAGCAGGGTGATTGCCCTGCTTCTGCTCATTTCATATACCAATACCACTAACTTTTCAATCCACCGGATAAATTCCGGACAATATATATTATACATGTTTAATTCTTTTTGTCAATTATTTTACCTATACCACTAACAAAATATTAAAAATCATTGAAACTCGCATTAATGTATGTTAATATGAAGTTACAGGAAAAATAATCGGCTTTAAGCGGTAATTACCGCAACAAACATAAGCCTTTTGCATTGTTATTTGGACGTAAGTAGATTTAAACAGAGTTTGTTGTAGAAAGGAGTGATGCTCATGTCGGTCAAAGTGGAAGTATGGGGAGATTACGCTTGCTTTTCGAGACCCGAGATGAAGGTGGAGCGCGTGTCCTATGATATTATGACGCCCTCTTCTGCACGCGGCTTAATAGAGGCGATTTATTGGCACCCGGGCATGCGGTGGATAATTGACCGCATACATGTTTGTAGCCCTATATGCTTTACAAATGTCAGACGCAACGAGGTAAAGGATACAATTCTCGCAAGCAAGATAAAAGAACACATGGAAAAAGGACGCGCAGATATTTATCTAGCGACGCCCGAGAGCATTCAACAGCGCGCGGCTATGATTCTTCGGGACGTGCATTACGTTATTGAGGCTCATTTTGAGATGACGAATAGAGCTGCGCCGGGAGATAACCCAGGAAAGTTTCAGGATATCGTAAAGCGTCGGCTGGCGCGAGGACAATGTTACCATCAACCCTGCTTCGGAGTGAGGGAATTCCCTGCGAATTTCAGACAGTGCGCCGTCATCCCTGCTTGCCCTGAGGCTTTGAAGGGTGAGCATGATTTGGGATGGATGCTTCTAGATATGGATTATTCTGATCCGGAAGACATTAAACCTATGTTCTTCAGAGCAACCCTAAAGGACGGTGTGCTTGAGGTGCCGGAAATCGTGAGCCGGGAGGTGGTTCGATGATCTTGCAGGCATTAGTAAGATTGTATGAAGATTTGGCGGACGCAGGGAAGATCGCCCGTCCCGGATGGAGTAAGACAGGCGTGACATTTGCGCTTTGCATAGATGGAAACGGAAAGCTTACACAGCTAATACCCTTGCTCGATGAGGTTCCGAGTGGAAAAAAGACGGTTCTTCGCCCCAGAAAAATGCATCTGCCTG
The DNA here is from genome assembly GCA_017405765.1 of Clostridia bacterium. Lineage (NCBI taxonomy): Bacteria > Bacillati > Bacillota > Clostridia > Clostridia bacterium. The sequence goes on along the minus strand of JAFQZS010000043.1, from coordinate 5,330 downwards.
CGCCGGTAAAGCGATCCTCGGGAGTGGCGGCAAATTTTCTTTGGGATAACGCGGGATATTTATTGGGGATTGACGACAAAGGAAAACCGGAACGTACAAGGCAATGTTTTGAAACAAGCGCAAAGCTTCATAAGCAGGTCCTTGAGAATGTCCACACCCCTGTGGCCAGGGCTATAATGGGTTTTTATTCATCTTGGGATACCAAGGGGGCAGCCGAGCACAGCGCCATAAAAGACAAGCTTGACAAGCTATACGGCGGAGCGAACCTTGTATTTCGCGTAAATGGTCAGTTCGCTTATGAAGACCCAGATATAGCGGCAGCGTGGCAATCTCACTATGACGCAAAAGAAGGCCCCATGATGCAATGTCTTGTGACAGGGCACAATGATGTTATTGAAGCAGTGCATCCGGCAATTAAAGGACTAAGGGGCGGCCAGCCCAGCGGTGGCGCATTAGTATCGTTTAATGCAAATGCATATCATTCATTCGGAAGGGATCAGAACTACAACGCGCCCGTAGGGAAATATGCGGCATTTGCCTACACGGCAGCACTTAACTATCTTTTGGCGGACCGTGACAATGTATCGAGTCTGGGAGATACATCTGTATTATTTTGGGCAGAAGGTGGCCAACCCGCTTACCAGGGAATGATGGGCGGCGCAGCCTTCGGAAAGGATACCGGTTATTCCGAGGACGATCTTCGCAATATGACAAAAACTCTGCTTAAGGGCAGACCTGTTGATTTCAACGGAGTCATGCTGGATCCGAACAAGACTTTTTATATACTTGGTCTCTCACCAAATTCAGCGCGCATTTCGGTACGTTTCTTTTTAAGAAATACATTCGGAAGTGTTTTGAAAAATGTCCACGACCATCATGAAAGAATGGAGATTATCAGACCGTCTTATGAACAGTTTGATACGATCCCCCTGTGGGCCATGCTCTCAGAAACGGTCAATAAAAATTCGCGAGACAAGAATCCAAGCCCCGTGATGGCGGGAGCAACGGCGAGGGCGATCTTTGCAGGGACGCCGTATCCTGCGGCGCTTATTGAACAGACGATGCTTCGCATACGGGCAGAGCAGAACATAACACGCGGCAGAGCGGCCATTATAAAAGCATATTATCTTAAAAACAAGACACCGGAGTGTCCTGAGGAGGTTTTGACATTGAGCTTGAACGAAGAAAGCAAAAATCCAGCGTATACTCTGGGGCGCCTGTTTTCGGTATATGAGGCGCTGCAGGAGAACGCAAATCCGGGCATAAATTCGACTATCAAGGATAAGTATTTTAATTCTGCAGCAGCTTCGCCGGGAAATATATTTCCGATATTGGACAAGCTGTCTAAGGCGCATCTGAGAAAGCTTGAACCACGTGCAAGGATATATTTTGAGAAGCAGATCGGAGAGCTTAAAAGCATATTTGACGAAGAGTATCCCGTTAGACTTAGCCTGCCTCAGCAGGGCTCGTTTGACCTGGGTTACTATCATCAGAGACAGAAACGATTTACAAAGAAAGAGGAGGCATAACACCATGGCAGCGATAAAAAACAGATATGATTTTGTAATACTCTTTGATGTTGAGAACGGAAATCCCAACGGGGACCCCGATGCGGGGAATATGCCCAGAATTGACCCGGAAACGGGATTCGGTCTTGTCACGGACGTTTGTCTGAAACGAAAGATAAGAAATTATATCGAGACATATAAGGAAGACGAAGCGGGATACCGAATATATGTAAAGGATGGTGTTCCCCTCAACAGAAGCGATGTGGAAGCATGCAAGGCTGTAGGCGTTAAGTCCGACGACAAATCACTGAAAGCTGCAAAAAAGAAGGACGCAGACATAGACAGAAAGCTTCGTGACTGGATGTGCGCCAATTTCTACGATATTCGCACATTCGGCGCAGTAATGACTACTTTTGTTAAGGGCGCTTTGAACTGCGGACAGGTGCGCGGACCTGTACAGCTTGGGTTTGCCCGCAGCATTGACCCTATTCTGCCACAAGAGGTGACAATAACCCGTGTGGCAATTACTACTGAAGCGGATGCCGAAAAAAAGGAAACGGAAATTGGACGTAAATACATTGTCCCGTATGGACTATACAAATGCGAGGGGTATGTATCGGCCAATCTGGCAAGAAAGTCAACTGGATTTTCCGATGAGGATATTACACTGCTTTGGCAGGCAGTCATCAATATGTTTGAAAATGACCGATCCGCTGCGAGAGGGAAAATGGCGTTGAGAGAGCTTGTCGTATTTAAGCATGATTCCGAGTTGGGAAATGCTCCGGCTCATAAGCTTTTTGAGCTCGTAAAAGCGCAAAAAAAGGCGGACGTAGTGTCCCCCAGAGCCTACACGGATTATGTTGTTACGGTAGATGACGATATGATCCCCGCAGGTGTGACTTGTACAAGGATGATATGAGATATAAGGATGAAGACCTGCTCCAGCTTTCCGGGATACAGCACTTTGTGTTCTGCCGCCGACAGTGGGCGCTTATCCACATTGAGCAGCAGTGGGCAGAGAATCTAAGGACTGTAGAGGGTGATTTAATGCATAAAAATGCCCACGACTGGGAACGCCGCGAGAAGCGGGGTAATGTTATTATAACCAGGGGGATGCCCGTTTTCTCCCGCGCCCTCGGCATATCCGGTCAGTGCGACGTTGTGGAGTTCAGACTTGCAGACGGCGGCATAACGCTCAAAGGCGAGGACGGAACGTGGCTGCCCATGCCCGTGGAGTACAAGCGGGGAAAGCCCAAAGAGCATCTTGCGGACGAAATGCAGCTTTGCGCCCAGGCAATGTGCATTGAAGAAATGCTGTGCTGCAGTATTCCTTCCGGTGCGCTATATTACAATGAAGCAAAGAGAAGGACAGCAGTAGTATTTACGGCTGAACTGCGCGGACAGGTCAGGGATGCTATTTTTGAGATGCACAGCCTTTATGAAAAACAGCATACGCCAAAGGTCAAGCCGAAAAAAGGATGCAGCGCATGTTCGCTTAAAGATTTGTGTCTGCCCAAACTTATGCGCAAAAAATCGGTGAAAAGCTACATGAAGGAAGCAATGGAGGATGATATATGAGACATCTTTTGAATACGCTTTTTGTAACGTCGGAGGATATATACCTTTCACTGGAGGACGAAAATGTGGTGGCGAACAGAGAAAAAACTGTCGTTTCGCGCTTTCCTCTTCACACTTTAAGCGGGATTATATGCTTCTCATATCCCGGTGCCTCTCCTGCTTTGATGGGCGCATGTGCCCGACGCGGCATATCATTGACGTTCTGCTCGCCGCGGGGCCGCTTTCTGGCGAGAGTATCCGGAGAGAACAACGGCAATGTGTTGCTTCGCAGGATGCAGTACAGATGGGCTGACGATACTGTTCAGAGTTGCCTTGTTGCCCGTGCAATGATTTTCGGAAAGCTTTATAATGCAAGAGCAAGCATTTTAAGAACGCGCCGAGATCATGAACTGCGGGTGGACGTGGACAAGCTTCGTGATGCAGCCGACAGGATAAAGACGCTTTTTGTCCCGGTCATGGGGGAGACGTCGCTTGACACGCTTCGCGGACTTGAGGGAACGGGGAGCATGGCATATTTCAGCGTACTTGACGAGATGATACTGGGACAGAACGAGTCATTCGCCTTTTTGGGCAGGAACCGAAGGCCTCCCCTTGACCCCGTGAACGCATTGCTTTCGTTTGCATACAGCCTTTTATCCCATGACTGCGCGGCGGCGCTTGAGAGCGTCGGACTAGATGCATATGTAGGATTTCTCCATCGCGACAGGCCGGGGCGCTCATCACTGGCGCTCGATCTAATGGAGGAACTGCGGCCCTGTATAGCAGATCGCTTCGTTCTTACCATCATAAACAATCATGTGATTGGGGAAAAGGACTTTCTCATTCGGGAGAGCGGGGCGGTATCGCTTACGAGCGATGGGCGGAGCACATTCCTCGATCAGTGGCAGAAGAGAAAAAAGGAGATGCTGACCCATCCATACCTTGAGGAAAAGCTGCAGTGGGGTCTGGTGCCGTATGTACAGGCGTTGCTGCTGGCCCGTTGTATTCGCGGGGATATGGACGGATATCCGCCTTTCTTATGGAGATGATAATATGCTTGTAGTAATCACTTATGACGTTAATACAGAGGATGCCGCCGGACGCAAGCGACTCAGACAGATAGCAAAGCAATGTGTGAATTACGGACAGCGTGTGCAGAATTCTGTCTTTGAATGCTTGCTTGACCCGTCGCAGAACAAGGTGCTTCAGGCCCGACTTTGTAGCATAATGGATCCACAGCGCGACAGCCTGCGGTTCTATTATCTTGGAGATAAGTATGAGAAAAGGATTGAACACTTCGGGTGCAAGCAAACGTACGAGCCGGAAGGAACGCTGATGATTTGATTAGCGCGAACCCGAAGCAAACATTAAAATGCGGAAGGTTCGCGCAGAAAAAAGGTGAAAAAACACCTTATTTCCGAATAACAACAGGGTTTATGCGTTATTTGGGTGTATTTTTACGAGAAAATCGTAAGTTTTCGCAAAAATGCAGACATAATATTGTGCATTTTTGCTGTCTCTCCCCGCACGGGGAGAGTGGATTGAAATCAGTGTTGCCATATAAGTCGGTTAGGCACAAAAAGTCTCTCCCCGCACGGGGAGAGTGGATTGAAATTAACTTTTTTTCAGCTTTAAACTTTGCAATTTCTGTCTCTCCCCGCACGGGGAGAGTGGATTGAAATACGAGCATAACCTAACCTGCAATCAAGGCACTTACCACGTCTCTCCCCGCACGGGGAGAGTGGATTGAAATAGCAATAGCAAGATTGGCGATAGCATTAACTTTCGGTCTCTCCCCGCACGGGGAGAGTGGATTGAAATATTAATTACAGGCAAATTTACATCATCATAAGTCAAGTCTCTCCCCGCACGGGGAGAGTGGATTGAAATCAAATAAGAGCGTAACCACGAAACGGCAATGCAGAAAGTCTCTCCCCGCACGGGGAGAGTGGATTGAAATGCCGCCTTCTTCATAATGCCCATCGTCTTCACAAAGTCTCTCCCCGCACGGGGAGAGTGGATTGAAATTGTGCGGCTATCGGCCTCAACCTCCGTCCAGCCGCCGTCTCTCCCCGCACGGGGAGAGTGGATTGAAATCCTTATGTCCGTCGACATTGAGTCGCCGACGACCTGTCTCTCCCCGCACGGGGAGAGTGGATTGAAATATACATCACGGCGCATCTGCAGCTGGGGTGCGCCGGTGTCTCTCCCCGCACTGGGGGAGTGGATTGAAATCAAACTTATCCTATTTTTTTCCAGCTCCAC